>JAQWPD010000027.1 GCA_029245525.1 Gammaproteobacteria bacterium
ATTCAATGGGCAAGCTGCATGGAAAGAGGCCGTTCTTAAATTGCCTCACCTTTTAACTCAATGTTATTTCCCTCTGGGTCCTGCAAGTAAATTGATGGTCCGTACCCGATAGCGCCATAACGCTGCTCGAGATCACTCCCAGTCACATTAAACTTCGCAAGGTGTGTGCGAATTGTCTGTTCGTCAAAACTTTCCAAAAGCACACAGAAATGATCCATGTTACGACCCCCTTCCCCTGGGGCCTCGCCCCCAAGCTGGCCAAGAGTGCCATCAACCGAAACAATATCGATTAATGCGCTGCCTGCACGGAGCTGAGTCAGTCCCAACTCAGCCGTCGATTCTCGCTCCACAGTGCAGCCGAGCACGTCGCAGTAGAAATCACACATCGTTGCCGAATCCTTGGCACGAATTACGACATGATCGAGTCCTTTAATTTTAATCATTAATGCGCAACCAGATTAAATAAACAGCCTGCGACGCATCCAGCCTAAACCCGCCAAAGCAGAACCGAACAGCCAAACGGCGGCTGGAACCGGCACGGCGGCTCCCACTAGGATATTGTCTACATCCAGTCTGTAGGTCATTTGTGTGCCAAAGACTTCGATAGAACTAACATTCAACCAATCATTAGCGCCCAGAGTATTTGCATCAGTGGTGCTTATTGATCCACCGCCGTTAATTGAACCCCAGATAGTGCATGCGCCGTTGCATTGAAGTATATCCAGATCAAGCAGTGCAAACGGATTATTATCCACACGAGAAAACATAACGGCAGCTACGGGCTCATGAAAGTTGCCACTTGAAAATGCAGCTGCATATTGATTGCCGCCGCTGTCTCCCAATCCGCCTTTGACTGAGAAATCGAAAGCATCTGTACTGAAGACCGAGTAACCATAAACATCCGGCCCGCTGACATCAGCTGCTGTCAAGCTTTCAAAATCGATGGTGGTCGCAGATGCGACCAAGCTAACACTAAGTGCCGCGGCACCGAGAGCTAGCTTCATCATATGAAATACATTCATGTTAAAACCCCACTGCTCTATTTAGATATTAAGGGAGTGACATGTTTGCGTCTGAGCCAGGCCAAACCCGCCAAAGCAGAACCGAACAGCCAGGCCGCTGCAGGCAGCGGCACGGCGCTGACCTCTATGTTATCAATTGCAACATACGCGAGCCCGGGCCCGAAGCCATCCCCTTCGGCCCAGAATCTAACAGACTCAAGGTTCAACCAACTGCCGGTTCCTACGGATGCAGCTGAAAGAAACGCCAGTCCACCACCAGCGACCTGTCCTCTGATTTCCGTCCAGCCGTTTGAGTCGGTGTCCATAAACAGGTCGAAATTGTGAACGGCAAATGCTCCGCCATCGGCTCTTTCAAGTGTGACGTCAACATGATAATTGTAGCCATCAGCCCCAAGTCCGCCGATTGAGCCCCCGTACGCATTGGTGCCGCCGGTAAATCCGCCTAAAAAGACTTCCGTAGAAGTAAAGGGGCCACCTGGGCCGCCGCTGCCGGTTAGCGCATACCCCTGTGATGTCAGTACAGGGGCAGAGAATATAGAGCCGCCACCATCACCGATAGCAAACTCTTCAAAATCAATTGTGACAGATGCCGCCTGAGCGCCGCTGGACAAAAAGGCAGCAACGGCGACCAAGTGTATTGTTGTTCTCATAACAATCCCCCTCACTTTACGAGCATCTTAAGTACTGCACTAACATAGCAGATTACACCCCCGCGCAAACAACCATGCGTTACTCCTTATGTAAAAAGGCTGTTGGTCTCCGGCTCGTTTGCGATTCGCCGGTATTTGGGCGATGATTTCAGGCATGGTTCATACGAATCACCCGCAGACAATGCTGTTATCAACCCGCCTCTGGGTTGCGGGCCTGTTGCTGGTGGCGCACATCGTGATGATTGGCCATGCATACGCTGATGATCACGCCACCGAAGAGACGGTGTGTCACCAATGCATGGCGGTCGAGCGCTGCGATGATCTTGTTCCTCCCGACGTCATTGCACCACCACGCCGCCTTACTTTTGACGCCGCCCATGTGCTGTGCACCGATGGCGCTGCAGCGGCAACGATCCGGTCTTCCTGGTCAAGAGGCCCACCAACAAGCAGCTAATGCAGAAGTCATCGCCGGCTCTAGCTCATAGGTCGGCAACCTAGCTCTACCTGTTTGAAGGTCCTTTAGACGATGAAACTATTTATTTCCCCAGCCGCCCGCAGCGTTCTGCTGCTTATCACAACCCTCTGTGCATCAGGAGTGATGGCTGACGACCATATGCGCCGCCAGATCGATTCCCATGAGCACGGTATAACAACGCTGAACATCGCCCTTGACGGCAATGAACTTGTGCTGCAACTTGAAGGCCCGGGTATGAACTTTGTTGGGTTTGAACATGCAGCGCACACCGCTAAGCAAACCCAAACTATTGCAGACGCGCTAGCCGCACTGGAAGATGGCGAGCAACTGTTCAGCATCGACAGTGATGCTAAATGTGTGCTGGCCGAGGGGGTCGCGCTTCATATCACAGAAGAGGAAGCGGATGACGGACATGACGGACATGACGATGACCACAATGATGAGCATGCCAATCACACTGATGATACAGACGATTCGCAGCATTCGGAGTTCGTGGGCGAGTATCTGTACCTGTGTGACAATCCCGGCGAAGTCGGGCAAATTAGCGTAAAAATATTTGAAAGCTTTCCGCTTACCACGGAGATCGAAACGAGCTTTCTTGGGCCTAAGGTGCAGACATTTAAGAACCTGACACCGGCTGATCTGGAGCTGCGTTTAAACGATGAGTGATGCCGCGCTAAAATCTGCATCTGAACGCGCGGCAGCCGTAGTGCAGATCCGTAACCTGGTCTATGCGTGGCCAAACCAAGATCCGGTCATCGTTATTCCCGAGCTTAACCTTGCCCGCGGCGAGAAGGTGTTTCTGGCCGGGCCCAGCGGCAGCGGTAAGAGCACGCTGCTGGGATTAGTGGGCGGTGTTTTGATGGCCTCCGCGGGTGAAATCATAATAAACGAGCAACCACTCGGTGAGATGAGTGCTGCCGCCCGCGATCGCTATCGATCGGACCATGTCGGCTTCGTATTCCAACTTTTCAACCTGCTTCCCTACCTCAGCGTGATCGAAAACGTGACGCTGACATGCCGTTTTTCGACCCGACGCGCCGAGCGTGCACTGCAACAGTCGAACAGCATCGAGCAGGAAGCGGAACGACTGCTTCACCATCTCGGAATCACAGCAGAACTCATGCGTCGACGGGTGACAGAGCTCAGCATCGGCCAACAACAGCGGGTTGCCGCAGCACGCGCACTTATCGGCGCGCCGGAGCTACTGATCGCGGATGAACCGACTTCAGCACTTGATCATGACTTGCGGAAACGCTTCATCGACCTGCTGCTAAGCGAATGCGAAGCGGCTAACTCGGCAGTGCTGTTTGTCAGCCACGATGTATCACTCGGCCCATTGTTCGACCGCCAGATTGCACTGGCTGAGATTAATGAGGCTGCCGCATCGCTTGAGCCAAACTATGCATAGCTTTGCCACCATTATAGGGCTGGCGCAAAAAAGTCTGCGCAACCGGGCATCGACCGCACTACTGACGATACTGTCGATAGCAATCAGTCTCGCTTTGCTGGTCGGTGTGGAACGCATTCGCAGCGAAGCACGCGGGAGTTTTGCAAATACAATTTCCGGCACCGATCTCATCGTGGGAGCACGCGGTGGCGACATTAACCTGCTGCTCTATTCGGTGTTTCGCATCGGCAATGCCACCAATAACGTCAGCTGGGAAAGCTATCAGGATATTGCCTCGCAAAACGCCGTTGAATGGTCGATACCGATTTCACTGGGGGACTCGCATCGCGGCTTCCGGGTCATGGGAACCAATACCGACTACTTTAGATATTACAGTTTTGGTAATAAGCGCAAGCTTGAGTTCGCCCAAGGCAGGCCGTTTGCAGAGGTGTTCGACACAGTGCTCGGTGCCGATGTGGCTGCCGAACTCGGCTATGCCCTCGGCGACAGCATTGTGATTGCCCACGGAGCGGGATCAACCAGCTTTCTGAACCACGATGACAAGCCCTTCACAGTCACTGGTATTCTAAAGAAAACGGGGACACCGGTTGATCGCACGGTACACGTTAGCCTCGAGGGAATTGAAGCCATTCATATTGACTGGCAAAGTGGCGCACGCGTGCCCGGTCAGAGCACCAGTGCCGAACGTGCATTGCAGATGGATTTGCAGCCTGCAGCGATAACCGCTTTTCTGCTGGGCCTGAAGTCCCGCATCGCCACTTTTTCTCTGCTGCGGGAAATTAATGAGTATCCGCAGGAACCGCTGCTCGCGATTATTCCGGGCGTCACACTGCAGCAATTGTGGGAGCTGCTCGGCGTGGTAGAAATAGCGCTGCTGGTGGTCAGCATCTGCGTGGTCATCGCCGGGCTGATCGGCATGCTGACCTCGATACTCACAAGCCTTAACGAACGCCGACGCGAAATGGCTATTCTGCGCGCAGTCGGGGCACGCCCATGGCATCTGTTGTTACTGTTGATCAGCGAAAGTACGCTGCTCGCGGCTCTGGGTGCGCTGCTCGGCATGGCCGTCGTTGTGGGCGCCACTGCACTGTCCGCCAATATGCTAGAGCAGCGCTTTGGAATTTTTGTCGCGGTACGCTGGCCTAATGCCTTTGAGTGGCTGATCGCCGGTATCGTGGTGCTCGCTGCTGCAGTTGTGAGTCTGTGGCCCGCATGGCGGGCCTACCGAAATGCGTTGGCGGACGGCCTCACTATCCGCACTTAGGAGTCGAAGAATGAACCGGAAGTTACTTAATCAAACGCTTGTCATCGTGCTGTCTGCGCTGCTGTGCTCGGTAGCGGCGGCGAAGGAGCCTGAAGAGCTCTTGTGGGATGACATGATCCCCTACAAACAAGACCAGATTGAGTCTTTGTTTAAGGACCCCGACGAGGACATCGACCGGCTGGTGCAAGAAGACCCTTATGCGTATCTCGACTTTACCCAGCCGGTGGCCGCACTGAACGGTCGCTATGTGCGAATTCCGGGTTTCGTCGTGCCGCTCGAATCGGACGAAGGCGGCATGCTGACGGAGTTTCTACTGGTACCCTACTACGGGGCCTGCATCCATACGCCACCCCCGCCACCCAATCAAATCGTGTACATAACCTTTAAAGAGCCCATCAATATCGAGTCGACTTATGACCCTTACTGGATCATCGGCACACTGAGTACTACGCCGTATATGGGTGAGATGGCCGACGCGGTTTATCGGCTAAAAGGCGAACGCATCGAGGAATATAAGCAATAACGGTCTCAGTCGTTTCGCGACTCTATATTGTCATCGCAGCATTTGTCGTTGCAGCTAACCTCGCGGCACAACCGATAGTTTCTTAAGTGCGCGGTGACTAATAAGGCTGAGCTGATAACGGTCAAAATTCTTTCGCCATTTTCGCCGAGCACATCGTGCAAAAAAACAGCGCCTATAATGCCAATAACGCCAAGGCTTCCCAACGCAACTACCCGGAGATCCTTGTGTCGCGAGCAACCCATGCCAAAGGCTACCAGAGCGGCCGGCAGCACCAGGAAGATAATCAATTGATGAAAGAGTTCCTCATCCAACAAGGTGGCCGGCAACGCCGTCCCGGCAACCAGAAGCACCGGTAACAGCAAACAATGCAGCGCGCATGTCATTGACGCAAAAATACCCAGACGGTCGGCTATGGCGCTGAGGCTGTTCATGATGAGAGGGTCATCTGTGCCGCGGACACGGCACATTGATTGCAAATACAGTTTATTTCAAGTTTTGGGATCGCTAAGTGAAAACCTGCATCCTCAACGGTTCCGCGCAGCTCCGCCATCGTTGTTTCGGCAACCATAATCTCTTTAACCGATTGGCATTCAGTGCAAATCAAGAACTGCGAGGCTGTGCTGTGGTCGTGATCGCAGGCGATGTGCTCACAGGCGATGTACTTGCTGGACAGATCCAATTTGTGCAC
>JAQWPD010000032.1 GCA_029245525.1 Gammaproteobacteria bacterium
TACTGCAGGCAAACAGATTGTTTCTGATTATACGCAGTGGGTTAACTTAAAGGACCTCAAGAACAATCGCATGAAGATAGCCAATTATGCGAACCGCACGAATTATATAGAGATAGATTTAAACCAAGTATTTAAATCTGGTAGATCAATGGCCTGGGCGGTAGATCAATTGCCATACCCTGATAGTGACCTTACCTCACAACTGTTAAAATAACGGACAGTATACGTGTGCGTTGAGCGGTGTTTTTATCTTCAATGCCGTTTGGCATTTGTCAGCATAATTATTCGTTCAATAATTAGGGCAGCTTAAATTCAACAAAATAAGCTATGGTCGACAGCAGCAGCTCGGGGAAGGTCTGAGGCTCAAATGGCGAGAGATGGGCTCACAGGCGAGTCCGTTTCCAACTGCCGGTGTAGTTATCAGGTTCTGGTTATTCTGTTTTAAAGACCTTCGATGCCCCTCAATAGAAATCGTAAAGTTAGCGCCTATTATTTGTGTGGTAGTGCTAAGATGCGCGCTTAATTTATATCGGGCTCGGTAAGTTTTTGTCGCAAGGGTTGTCATTCATGCCAGATTCGTTTTACCAGACATATGACAATGCCGCTGATGCGGTTGTCGAGTTGGGCAACCAGATGGTCCGTGGTGACGATTCGATCGATGTATGGGATGTTGCTAGCGGGATGTTGGCCGGAGCCGTAGAGTATTGGCTGTTTGCCCGTCAGCCCTGTAAGCTCCCGTCCTGCGAAGCCTGCGAGGAAGTCATGACAGCCCAGCGCCGGTTGCGGCTTATATTGGCTGAGGTAGAGAAGACAGTCGAAGGTGCTGATAGTAACGATCAGGATCGGGATGCCCATACTGGCGCGACTTGATTTGACCTCACTAAAGAACACAGTGTGTTGGCGCCAGCGGTCGGGTGTCCCGAATGACTTTTGTACAGAGATGTCCGCATGCGGGACCTGTGGTATATTTCGCGACCTTTTTTGATTATCGAGTTGTTTAGCAGAGCACGGAGTTGTCATGCCCAAAATGTTTGTAATCGATCGCGATGGCGGTCAGCATGAGTTTGAGCTAGAACCAGGGGAGAGTATTTATGAGCCGCTGCGCGAATTGGACGCTGGCGTTGAGGCCCTGTGTGGCGGAATGTGCTCTTGTGCCACCTGCCATGTCTATATTGAATCTGATTGGGCCGCTAAGCTTCCTGCCCCTCAGGACGATGAACTGGAGTTGTTGGAAGAAACCGAAGGTTTCAGGCAAGGTGAATCGCGCCTCTCATGTCAGGTAAAAATGGCTGACGATCTTTGTGGTATGCGCCTTACGATTGCTCCTGAAGAATGATTTTGTTCGTTTCCGTGCTGAGTGGTCACTCAGGCCTTTGATTGATTTTTACCGCCCCCTGCCAAAGCGATAGAGCTCAGTTAACAAAAAGCCCCGCAATTTCGGGGCTTTTTTCTATGGTGAGAGTGATGGTTATGTTGTATTAGCAGTTAGTCAAAGATTGAGCTTTCTGTTACCAGCATGTGCGATAATTGAACCAATAAGGTTTTTGTTGTCCAAGCCATTACTGGGCTTTACTGGTTATACGTATGTTGCGGTTGCTAATACTTTTTTTCGCTGTTTTTCTGCTTTTGCCGAGCTCTCCCCCGGTTATGGCTCAAGGCAATGGAAATTTCTGCCTGAAGATCGATCAGAAAGAGAGGTGCGCCTATGCCTCTGCTGCTGAGTGCAATTCGGCGGCTACATTTACTGGCGGTTATTGTCAGCAGAATTTCCGGTTGTTGGGAAACAGTGGTGTTAAACGCTATTGTTTGGCAACGCGCAATGGAACGAGCTGCATCTATAACACTCGCAAGCGCTGTATTAACGCGGCCGGTGCGTTAGCCGAGCAGGGCGCTGCTTGTGTTGATAATTTTACGCTGTCAGAAGCTCAACGCAGAAAGCTCGAAATAAAGGGCGCCAGTGATTGTGGTGAAACCGATTTCGCGTGTCAGGCTGGCGTTGACTGACCGTGGACATTTCCGCATAAAAAAGCCAAGCTGATTGATATCAGGTTGGCTTTTTGGTGATTTGCCCGTAAAAAGGTTGATTACAGCCTGAGCCCGCCATCCAGTTCCAGGCAGCGACCGTTGTAGTAGTCATTTTCGAGAATGAATTCTACGGCATGCGCCAGTTCATCAGGCTCTGCCATGCGCTTAAGGGGGATGCCGGAGGCTATTTTCGCCAGTGCTTCAGGCTTCATCGCTGCGACCATTTCGGTGTTTACAAAGCCCGGTGCAATCGATGCGGCGCGAATACCGTAGCGGGACAGTTCTTTTGACCAAACAACGGCCATGGCCTCTACACCGGCTTTGGCTGCCGAATAGTTGGTCTGACCCATATTTCCCGAGCGGGAGATGCTGGAAATATTAATGATGCAGCCTTTGCTTTCCAGCTCAATCATTTTTAAGGCCGCTTCGCGACCACAAAGAAACACGCCGGTGAGGTTAACGTCGATAACTTGCTGCCACTGCTGCAGCGACATTTTTGCAACCAGTTCGCCGTCTTTGTGCTTGATCATCAGCGCATCCCGGGTTATTCCGGCGTTGTTAACTAAGCCATCCAGGCCTCCCATATCTTCTGCCACCTGAGCAAACAGCCCCTCAACCTGTGCTTCATCGCTAACATTAATTGCGTAACCTTTCGCCTCTGCAGCACCTGCTGCGATACACGCATTCACTGCTTCATCGACACTGCTTTGGTCTAGGTCGACGAGAGCCAGTTTGGCACCCTTGCCCGCCAGTTTCTTTGCCATGGCAGCACCCAGACCGCGCG
This sequence comes from Gammaproteobacteria bacterium, assembly GCA_029245525.1. Classification (GTDB taxonomy): domain Bacteria; phylum Pseudomonadota; class Gammaproteobacteria; order Steroidobacterales; genus JABIQA01. The sequence continues at coordinate 2,810 of JAQWPD010000032.1, forward strand.
CGGCACCGGTGATCACAATTACTTTGCTCTTGATATCCATCTTGCATCCTTGTTATTTTTTCAATGTTTCGGCGCCAGGCCAATGGCTGGCATTATTCCAATTCTGGCTGCTGGTTGCCATACTTGCGGCATCTTATGATCATTTCTTAATCAGTTATCAGTTAGCATACTCTCTTGAAAATTGGAGAGTACACGCTTGCGGGAGCTAAATATCAAT
>JAQWPD010000042.1 GCA_029245525.1 Gammaproteobacteria bacterium
GGCGCCGATTTTTCGAACGCTAATCTTCAATCGGCATTCTTATCTAGCGATGTACTTTCTAACCCTTTGTTATCAATCAATTTTACCAACGCAGACCTTTCTAACGCAGATCTTGCAGATATGGTACTTTGGAGTGAGAATACTTTTACGGGCGCCATTTACAATGAATCAACCTTGCTCCCGACTGAACTAAATCCCCTCGGTGGTGATCTATTCCCTTCACCATTTGACCCAATAACTCAGGGCATGATTTTCGTATCCGAGGTGCCGCTGCCCGCCGCAGTCTGGCTGTTCGGTTCTGGCTTAGGGTTGCTGGGTTGGATGCGGCGCAAGCCAGCTTAAATTAGCCTTCCAAAAACCCAAAAAGCCCAGCCCAGTGCTGGGTTTTTTATTGGCACTTGCGGTCACACCCAGGCTGCAACCGCAGCAGACACTGAGCGAGAACCCACAACTACACTTTAAGCTTACGGTCTCGGGCGATAGAGATATCCGGATGCCAGGTCGATTCCGCACCGGGACCCCGTCGCAAAATAGAGGCATCAATCATATAGGGGCGCCCTTCGCGGGTTGCTGCGATAGCCCGCTTCATGACTTTAGTAATTTGAGAAGGCTTGTCGAGCTTCGCGCCATCGATCTCAAAGCCCTTTGCGATATCAACGTAGTTGATATCGGGGTTACCCAGATAGCAGGACATGTCTTTCCAGGCTTCTTTGTTCTCACGCGCCAGCTGCGAGAACAACTGAATACGACCGCGCTCGCCGTCATAGCTGTGATTATTGAACACCACCAAAATGACCGGTATCTCGTAACGGGCGGCAGTCCACAAGGCTTCGATCTGCCCGAACAGCATTGCACCATCACCCACCATCGCTATAACCTGCCTATCCGGCTGGGCAATCTTCACGCCCAGTGCAGCACCGATACCCCAGCCCAACGCATAGCCGGTTGTAGGACCAATAATGTCTTTCTTACCGGGAGAGAAATCCATCCAGCGTTGCGGGTCACGACCACCGGTTTCAACAACCACTATCGCGTTCTCATCGAGCAACTGATCCATCTCATAGCAAAGCCGTTCGGCAGATATCGGACTCGAGTTCCAATCGGCAGCCGCACGCTTACGATCGCGAGCCTTGTTCTTCTCGTAGTCCTGCATTGCCTTTTCCATGCGAGGTGCCCGCAATGCTTCAAGCTGAGCTGCCGTCGCTTTCGACTTTACGGCATCCAGCAAAGCAACCGTTGTTTCTTTCATGCCGGCAGTAATAACAACATCCGTGCGAAAACGATTGCCGATTTTCTCATATTCAACCCGGGCATCAATTAACGTTGTGGTGTCCTTGATTGGCTGTGTTATTAGACCTTCGTCCGGCATCATCGCCCCGAGATTCAAATACACATCGGTGCGTCGCACACCTCGTGGAAACCCCATTCCGGCAAAACCCTGAAACAGCGGATGCTGGAACGGCACGTCACCATAAACGCTGTAACCCTGAGAAAAAGGAATACCCAATAACTCCGCAAGCTCCAATACCTCGGGTGCTGCGCCGGCACGGGTGATTTCAGGACCGGCGTTAATCATAGGTTTCTTCGCGTTCAACAGAAGCTCGGCAGCTTCCTCTATTAGCTCTGAGCGCGGCTCCATGTTTACCGGAACATTAAAGTATTCCTGAGAATAGATTGTCTGCGTAACGTTCTTCTGCTCGAGTAAATAGCGAGGGATCTTCACATAGGACGGCCCACCCGGCTGGGTTGCAGCTACTTTTATAGCGCGACGAGTCATCTCGGCAATTCTGTCGGCGTGATTAACCTGCCACTGCCACTTCGTGAACTGGTCCGTCATCTCGAGCCAGTTCTCAACCTGCTGAAAGCCATCGCGACCAACTTGCTTACTTTGCTGGCCATCAGAAAAAACCACCAAAGAGGAGCGGTCCTTCCAGGCATTATAGAGATTGCACAGGGTATTCGGCATGCCGATGCTGGGCATAAACAATGCGGCGACCTTGCCGCTGGCCAGCTCATAGCCATGAGCCATACTGGTTGCCTGCCCTTCCTGCAAACCAACGATCAATTTGAGTTCCGGGCGCTGGCCGACAGCATCATAGAAGGTCGTCTGTCCAGTTGAGTTAACGTCGAAGATATATTCAACACCGGCCGCTATGAGGCACTCGGCAATAATCTCACCACCGTTGCCGGTAAACTCATAGCTGTTTGGTTCTTCGCCCTCTGCTGCACTGGCAATAGAGTCTGCCAGTGAGTTGGAAGCTGCGGTACTAAAACCCAAGGCCAACATCGCCGTACCAAAGTCTCGGCGGGAAAGTTCGTTATCAACAAGTTGCCGAACCAGTTCTTTCATTGCTTGCTCCGATGGATTGCAGTATTACTCTGCTTGCGTCAGATACTCATGCAAGGCGACGACTTCATCGTCGTAAAAAAAATCGGTGAAATCGGGCATGTTCTGTGTGTTGCCATTCATGCGATCAACAAAATCTGCAAGGTCGCCTTTGTAGTTGGCAACACCTTCCTTGTCATCGCCATGACAACGCTGACAAAACTCATCATACAAGTCTCTGCCAGTGTCATCCGCATACGCGGTGAAAACAATACCGCTGAGCGCCGTCAACACAAAAATAGTTTTGAACATTTCTCTTAGCATCATTATACATAGTCTAGATTAAGTGCTTACCGCTCGGTCGATTGCGACACCAGCCACGCTAACAGACGGACGCCATCAGCCACACACCCTAATTGCACGGGGTGAGAACGCTGAGATCTTTCCGGACGCTGGTGCAGAGCCCTACAAATGAGACCTTTAGCCCCTAGAGTATCACCTGACAGATACCGGGCACTCGTCTGTTTGGGTCTGGCTTAGGTCTTTTAGGTTGAATTCGTCGTAAAGTTCACAGTGCCACCTTACGCCCTCTGCGCCTTAGATCCTGACGCAAACTTCAAAGGCAGAGGTCACAGCTTCGATTTATCGCACCGGCAATCAAGACGGAGCGAATGCAATGAGCGAGGTCCGAAGAACGAGGGCTCGTATCAAACGAATCCGAGTCACTCCTGTCGGGTGGGCTATACAGAAAAAGGGCTTACCTGTCTGAGTAAGCCCTTTTTTTTAGGGCGTTAGTGGACAGCTTTCCACGACATTGTACCAGTCATCGTTCTTGCAAGCGCCAGGTGGCAATTCTATTGCTGTCGGCAAACCGGTTAAGGTCTGCTTCTGCAAGCCCGGGTGCATCAACCACAGTTTCAAAGATATCCACCAGTGAATCGTCGCTGGCCCGAATGGGTACTGCGGTGTCTTTAAAGGTAACGAACTGAACCAGTAAGTTACTGTGGTTATCTACGGCTACGCCATACTCCTGACCGCTATTTAGCCATGAAGACCTAAATGTAACTGATGACAGTTCGGCGAACAGAAGGCCCTCAGAGTAATTTTCAAGAGTTATTCCCTCCAGAAGGACATCACTTTCATACACACTTATCGCAACGCCTAAACCGTCACGCAGCCCACACCCAAACATCGATGCTCTCACGCCGACCAGCTTTAGGGTCACTCCACTATTAATATTGCTGAAGTCACAATTACTCATACTAAGTGAACGCCCCACCACGGTAACTGGTGCGAATGACATCTCACCATCTGCTGACTTACCCCAATCCTTAACGGTGACATGCTCCAGGCTTACGGCCTCATCACCTCGCGATACATACAGACCCGACCCCAATCCGTCCGTACTCGTCATCACAAAAGGCTGCTCGCCGCTTCCTTTTAGACTAACAGCGCCTTCAGCAACCAAGAGCCCTCCGGCTCTAAAGTCCAAACTGACGCCTGCACCGCCGAGCAAGGCGTAAGATTGCGGTATCAGAATCGAGTTATCAATTGTCCAGCTTCCAACTCGAAACTCCACCTGCTTTTCTTTCCTGTTTATGACAAACATATCTAACGGTGTAACTGTTGCATCGATAGTTGTTTCAAGGCTGGGCTCATCCAAAGTGCCCGCAAGAGAAAAAGAAAAATTCTGAACAGAAGCATCCCCGGGCAACCCAAATTTGGCGGTGCACACTCCTGAAAGATCGGTGCCGCAGATATCCAATAACGAGCCATCTATTCTTCTAGAATCATGAGCCTGAAACAGGTATTCGTCTTGCCCACCATAAATGACAACAGGCAGTCTGTTTCTATTGGTTATATAAACTTCTGGATAATCCGGGTCATTATCGAAATCCACGCTAACAACCGGCGCCTGCAGGCGTTCTAGTCGCGAAGAAACATATGATCGTCTATCGGTTAACTTGCTTTCCGAATAGTAAAAAAAAGGTGTAAAGCCTGTTACTGGATGAAATGCAAACGTATCTGCAAAATTTAATTCGCTGTATAAAAAATCGAGGTTTCTCTGCAGCTCATCATCAATGTCTGCCAAGAAGGTTTCCATAAAGCCATTTGCAGTAAGCTGCGAAAGCGCGTTTATATACTCAGCATAGAACTCGGAGTTCCCACCACTGACATCTTGAAAGAAACGCGCATACCAAGTGCCAAACCCCCAGAAACCCTTTGAGGTTCGAAAGTTATAGAGCTCCGCGGCCAGCACTGGGTATTGTTTGTCATTAAAATGAGCGTCATAGCCAACCGGCTCAAATTTCATAGTATCTGGATTCAAATAGAACTGCAGATTGGCAGGTGTAGTTGCATGAAAAGTTTCCAATACATCCGCAATAGCAAAAAAAGTCCCCATTGCCCTCGCATCAAAAACCTCATCCACGCTCAAAATGCCATTCCTAAAATCTTCCATTAGGCTGGTGGCATAAGCGGCTAACTCAAGATATTCAGCATCATTGTCGAAACCGCCAATCACTTTGACCGGCATTAAGTCCCAGGTTTCAACGTCAGGGCCCAAGGACTCTCGAGAAAAGGGCTCGTCAAAGCCAATAACCGGACCAATCTTCTTATTGTTTTCGCGCAACAAGTCAGGGCCGACACGTTGTTCTATGGCATACACGCCCCTGGGGTTGCCATTAACTGAGAAGTTAGCGAATGAGTAACCCCTGGAGATAAGCCCTTCGTAGCGAAGCAGTTCATGGAACACCCATTCGTAGATATAATTTCTTGTCACCGGTTTTTGTATTGAGAACCGGTAAGAGCCAAGACTGTTCGGCTCATCGACTTTAACCTTGTATGACCAATGCTCCGGCATACCCCAGTGGATGCGCCTACCACCTTTCAAGCCAGCCTTCACATCATACTGCACGCCATCAATAACAAGCTCAGCCTTACGGTAAGGAAGCTGCTTAACAGGCTGATTACTGTCTGTAACATCTGCCTCGCCTACCGCAGTCAACATTTGCTCGATGTCGCCACCGCTCAAGTAAAGTGAGACATCAGGGAAGTCATCGTTAGCGCCCAATATCCTGCCCACAGGCAGCCTAAATTCAGCCAATGATTGTTTTAATTTATCGATAGATTCTTGAATCGGACCAAAGATAAAATGCGGTCTTTGATAGTTGATCTCTGCAGTCGTCCACACAAGCATCAAGATTACGATGATCGTGATAGGAAGCTGCAATAGTGCTGCTAATTTCCAAACCTTCTTCTTACGATGAACAGTAACCGACATAGCCCCTCCAAATAGACCTAATTCATCATCAAATACTGAAGCCTTCCTTGTATATAAGGGCTCAAGCGAGACCAGCAAATCATATAAAAAGAAAAGCTCCAAGTGAGTGGCGCACAGCTGACAAAATTCAGCCCAGCACCTACCCTAAAATTCTTATGGTTTTTATTATCTCATTGTCAAACCATTATAGATATAACCCAAAATTGTGAGAATGCATTGCTGTCACACGCGGGGCGCAACGGCTTTACACAATCCGCCAAAACCAGCCACAGAGCCTTCCGCGATGCTGAGTGTAAAAGCTAAACCGCAACGTAACCGTATGCAACATTGCTGCGGCCAATGCCGGTGATCCGGTATTCCTCTCTCATTCTGTCTACTGTATCGCGGCGCAAAGGGCCAAACTCGATCTCTTCTTTAAGATCATAGAGAGGCGCTGCATTAAGACCAAAAATTGCGTTCTTAACGGCACCGTCTGGCGCACCTAGCGGCGCGAACCCGAATTTTTTCTGCAGGTCTTCCGGAATCTCCAAACGGCGGAATGCCTCGATTTGCCATTGCGGCGAACCGTACCAGACGGAGTCGGTGCCCCAAATTACTTTATCGACACCCATACCCTTAATAAGCGTGCCTAGTAAACCAGCAGCGAGACGAGGATTAGTCACAACGCAGTTGGCAAATGAGGTGCCTATCTCGGCATACACGTTATCAACACCGTACTTCTCAGGAATCGCAGCAAGATCGCTTGCCCAGCGGATGTAGCCCGTATTTTCAAATTCAGCCGCCGTTGCATCCGGTGCTTCAAGGAACGGCCGAAACGCAGCATGATAGATAATAAAGTTAATCTCAGGCCAATCTTTTGCAGCCTTTGGCAAGTCATCAACTTTCGCGTATTCCCAAAGGTTCGGCATCGACGTTTTATAATCAGCTGGCAACAAGCCTTTATGAATACATATCGTATTAATACCCGCTTGCAGAGACTTTTCGTAGAACGGGTACATCAGATCTTCGTCATCCAGTCGCCAGGGGAAGTCAGACGGTTCGAGTGGATCACCTACGGTATAGCCCTTCCATGAATCCGGCTTAATTGTCTCGATAGCATAGTCAACGGAGTCCATCCAGCCATCTTGACCCGGGCTTATAACTGAGTGGCATAGAAGCCGTCGGGAACCTGCCACACCGTTGACCAACTCTCGGGTCTTCGCCATCTGATCATTGCTCAGTATCCATGTGTCCGGGTCATCGAATGACGCACCACTAATCAGCCCGACTTTAGTGTCACTGTCGAGGTAAACCTCTTTGACAAAGTTCTCGAACTTGTAGCGGTACATCTCCAATCCGACCTCATCCAGCATTGTCGGGTTCCAGTGGTTTACTGCATACTGGCCAAGACCAAGCAGCGCTGCGTTACTGTAATCATCCCGCACAAAGTGCAATTGATTATCGAAGATAAATTGGCCCGCTAACTCTGCCGCGCGTTGATCAGCCATTTCAAGATCTTGAACTTCAGCGTGAGCCACCGAAAACAGCGGGCCAAACACCTCATTCATCGCGAGAAAAGCAGCAGCCATGCCCGACGAGGTTTTTAGAAAGCTCCGTCGGTCTATATTGAACCTGTCGCCGGTATCGTTCGAGATTTCTAAAATACGGGCCTCAACCTGCTTTTGCTGTTCAGTCTGCGGAAGTGGCGTAAACTCACCATTGGAAATCATCTGCGTAGGAACCGGTGACGCAGCCAAACTGTTCTCTGCAGCAGACAGCCGTTTCAATTGTTCCTTACTTAACCAGATAGACATATAACGACCTCATTGAACCAAAGTAGAAAAACCACGAAGCGCCTGCTCAGCCAGCGCACTATTAGATGACACGGCCGGCTTCCCGGATGCACGGAGCATTTCAAGACTTTGAAGCGCAGGCATTCCCGTGCCGGAAACCAGAAATCCATCTGCATCGCTGTCCAGCAATTCGTTCACATAAGGCGCAATGTTTTCGCTGCCAAGGCTGTAAATTTGGTCAGTATTGTCTGAACCTGTTGAAACTTGCTGCACATCAACCACATCAAACCCTTGTCGCTGCCAATATTCAATTGCCGGAACATTCAACCAGTCTGGATAAGGAGAAAGCAAAGCAACTCGTTGAACACCCAAATCAGCCAAGGTGGTTTGGATCGCCTTCGCGGCCATGACCACCGGAGCAGAAAGAATATCTTCAGCACGTGCCTGAATCGAAAGTGCTTCTTCATCACTAATCAAGTAAGAAGACCCGGTGCAAGCAAAAAGAAAAGCATCCAACCGCAGCGTCGCAAAGTCATTTACAAGCTCTGGCAGCAGCCTAAGATAGTCAATTGCCCGTTGCCGAGGGTCGGCACTTACGCTTCGCAACCGAAGCGCAAAGCATTCAGTTTCATCGGGCATCAACCGACGAAACTCTGGCTCTACCGTCGGATTTGCCTGAGGCACCCCCAGTCCAAACCAACCTTTCTCTCCATACTCTCTGCGGCTCACAAATATCGCCTTTTTTTGACCGCCCTAGTCAAACCGATATCTGAATATATTACTTACAAGAGAGATGGCGATGTTCTTCTTTGCCAGCGGCTATGCTACGGATAAGCTACATGCACTCGTCAGGTCCGCTGCGCGTGTCGGCATACATCAATCTCCGCGTATAGAGCTTAGCTTAACTTCAGCATCAGCTCTTCGAGCGGCCTCAGCCAGCTCCTTAGTCACAATTGTCTTGCCAATAGGCGCGAGAGCAATTCCAGCCAGCTTGAGATGCTGAATTGCAAACGGTATACCAATAATTGTAATGGCACAAAAAATTGCAGAAGCAACATGACCAATTGCAAGCCATATTCCAGCAAGTAAAAACCAAATAATATTTCCCACCATTGCCAAACGACCGGTTCCGACATCATCTGCTTGGTTCAGATCTTTCCGACTAATAGCCTCCCGTCCAAACGGTAAAAAAGTAAACTGGCCAATAACAAAACAGGCTTTCCCCCAAGGAATACCGACAATTGTAATTAATGCCAATAGGCCGAGCGCCCACCAGCACAGCCCCATAAAGACACCGCCTAATACAAACCAAAGAAAATTACCTATTGCACGCATTACTATCTCCTCTAATTTTTCAAGTTTAGTTAATCCGCCTGCAAATCAACCCCAATAGTCTTAAGCCAGATGCACAGAGTTATTAGGCAGCGGCTCTGCCAACGCCTGCCGAAAGAAGGTCGTCTGAAAAGCCAAATGACCATAGAGCTAACCAATAATCCGGTTACACACTCTTTGCGACTATAAATGATACATTGCTGTCTACTGATAAGGAGCCTAAAAAATGAGTAAAGCCTACCCTTGGTGTGAGCCCCCGTTTCCTGAGAAAGAACTCCCCCGTGCAGAGCTGGAAGACCGTATCGAAGAGCTGTTAGGCCATGTAAATACCATGGTCATGGCCACAATAAATAAGGCAGGCAAGCCTATTGCCAGCCCGATTGAATATTATGCAGACGGCCTCAATCTTTATTGCTTACCGGACTCAGGCACACCCAAGCTCGCAGCCATGCAACGTGACCCGAATATCTGCTGCGCCATACATATGCCATATCATGGCTGGCAAAGCGGCCGCGGCGCCCAGTTCTTCGGGCAGGTAAAAATCATAGAGCCGCACGCTGAAGGCTGGGATCATGGCATGGAAATCTTCAAGTGGCAGCCGTGGATGGAAGACTTAGGCATGGACACGGCCAAACCATTCGAACGCCAGATCGCCAAGATTGTGCCCGACAAAATCCTGTACACCGATGTGTGGCTTTGGAAGCGAGGCTATCACGCTAAGCAGGTGTGGAAAAAGGAGGGGTAACAAAGCTAGAAACTAGCCCTTTGTTTAAAACTCATAGCCCAGCGATGTAATAACACCGTAATCCTCATTTCCGAGCGCACCCTGGAGGGGTTTGTTGTCGTAGTCGTAGTAAAAACTCAAGTCCCAAAATAGGTCACTAATAAATTCCTGTCGGACGGATAGGTTCAGGTTCCCCCTGAAACGATCGGAGTCAGTAATACCTTGGTAAAGCGTAGGCGCAAAGTTGATGCGCATTTTCGGCGAATAAAGACGGTAAAACGTGTAGTCTAATGCCATCATTAACTCCAGGTTTGCGCCGGAATCGCTGAGGGTGCTATTGGCGTCATTCTCTCCAGTTTCTTTTTCCGTATTAACGGAAAGGCCTGTAAAGACGGCCAACTCAGTTTTATCGGTCTGAGCAAGAAAGCGGCCAATGCCGCTGGTCGCTGAAACACGAAGCTCAAGACCAAGCTCTTCATTTTGCTGAGCGCTTAAAGCGCCAAAATAAAACCATCGGTCGGATAAAAACCATTGCCGTGAACCTATCAGGTTGTTTCGCTTAGTGTCAGTGCCATCGCCTTTTTTTGTCAGGGTCGAGTTAAACGACAATGAAGTAAGTCTTTTTTGTGTCCTGTACTTAACATCACCGTCAAAGTTCCAGGTCAGCACATCGCTCGCCTGGGTGTAGTTAAGCCCCACCTTTACGTGACCATTCAAGCGGCTTAGGAAAGGGTCTTTGACGTTAATCTGCTCGGCTCTTACCACCTCGGTTATCGCCACAGTAAAGGGCTCTTTCTTGAGCGTCTTAACGGTCAAAACATTATCATTTGTATTGAGGTCAGGCGGCAGCTGCCCAAAGACCCGGGTCCCATCGCGCAGCTCCATCTGAATGTAATGATCACTTTCGATACGGGCGATACCCGCCCACTTTATATAAATCGTGCCCATCTCAGCGGTCGAGAACCGTAACTCACCGTAATTAAGATCTTTAATTTCACCCGTTAGCCGATCGCCGTTTTTAAGGTAAACAACATCGGTTTTGCCGCTTGCGAAGGCACTGGCAGAGATAAGACTCAGCGCCGATAGCAGCATAAGCAAATAAATAGGGGCAGCGCGCATAAACACTCTGCGCAATACAAGCCCCAGGATGTTCCCTATTGAACGCATTACAGATCTCCGCAACCAGGCTGCAAAAACTCAGCGGGCAGGATTATTCATTCGAAATACAGTAGAAGTTTAATGCTAGCAAAATAGCGGTTCGCCAAACACCCCCCCCCAACACGGATGCCATTTTATTTTTCGGGGGATATTCTACATGCGATATAAAGGTGGCGGACTCAAATCAAAGTAGGTTCCTTTTTTAACCGGGCTGTCGCTACCTTCCGCTATGTCACGTGTCTTTTTAGTCAACCAGCGCTCACAAGCGTCATGCCAGTTATAGGTATCGCCAATATAGCGAGCAGAAGACTCTCGGGCAGCATCAACGTCGTTGGTCCAATGCTCCAGTCTTGCTTCACTGAGATAGCAAGCACCATAGGCGTAAATACCGGTGCGCCAAATCAATGCTACCGGCAAACAAGCATAACCTCTGTCTTTCCACTGGGCTTCACTGCGAGGACAAAGCAACGTGATACCGCCACGATTGTCGAGCGTATCGGGCTCTTCATTCCAACGACGGTCCTGCTTTGATGAGCAAGGCTCTGTCTCGGTACCACAGAACCAATCGCTAAATGCGACAGGCTGATCGCAGATATTGCGCACTTTAGTTGGCACAAATGAACTGGCGCTTTTTTGAATCTGGATACATTCATTCGCAGAGACGATATCCGTATCTGCGGGGGGCTCTGCCGCCCAAACCGGGATGCAGCTTGCGAGAAACAGCATACTGATGAACAACCTAAAAGGCGTCAAACTCTAACTCCTGAATCAGGAATAACCCCTAATTACGACAGATTTACCCCGAATTGGTTCTGCTATCAACCTACAGGGCGCAATCGAGTAGTAAATCCGATGAGAACACGTGAACGCAGCGTCACCACCCAATGGACAAACACCGTCCGCAGATTGAGAATGACAGCACCCGTTGAGTCCTCATGTGTTTTGCATTCGCACTAAAACTGCGACACTCTTAGGCAGCACATCACCCTTTAATTGACAGTCGCAGGACAATTGCAATGAGCAAAAGCACACTCAATCGCCGCACCGTACTAAAAGCCATGGGCACCGCCCCCATTCTGGCCGCAGCACCTCAAGCCGTAAGGGCGATGAACGAATCCGATGTGATTGTTATCGGGGCTGGCTTATCGGGATTGAACGCAGCACTCATGCTGCAAGGTGAAGGCTTGGATGTGCGGGTTCTGGAAGGCCGTAACCGCATCGGTGGCCGCATGCAAAGCTTACGCAATGTGCCTGGCAATCCGGAAGTGGGCGGCACATCGTTCGCCCCAGGCTATGCCCGTTTAGTTGATGCCTGCAACAACTACGGGGTCGGCCTTGTCGATCTCACCGCTGTTGTTCCTTACTATTACCAGCGTGAACTTATTTTAAACGGCGAAGTCATTTCGCCGGAGCAGTGGCCAACAAGTCCGCTGAATCCATTCCCTGAAGACTCCAAGCAAATGATGCCGTGGAGTATTCTTGGTGCATTCATGGCAAAGAATAATCCATTGCAATATGCCGATGCATGGATCGACCCAAAAAATGCTCAATACGATATTTCATATTATGACTGGCTTAAACAAAACAACTGGAACGATGCCTCCATCGACCTCGCCTACAACACAAACCCAACTCATGGGATGAGCGCTTACGAAGTGTCTGCACTCATGATGATGTTTTCCGGTGCATTTTCTGGCGTACAGCAACAAATCGCGCGCTCCTCAGGCGGTGCCATGGGGTATACCGCGAAAGGCGGCAACCAAAGCATTCCCGAAGCCATGGCGAATGCGCTAAAGCATGAAGTACAACTGAACACAACGGTAACCGGCATTCGCAGCGAAGGCGGTCAGGCCGAAGTGCATTGCGCGGATGGCAGTATTTATCGGGCTAAACGGGTTATTTGCTCTGTGCCTTGCTCGGTACTGCGCCTCATTAAAATTGATCCGATTCTTTCCGGCCCGCAGGCCCGTGGTGTTAGCACGCTGGAATCGCAAGTGGTTAACCAACTGCATCTGGTTGCCAAAGAACCTTACTGGGAACAAGACGGTTTAAACCCCAATATGTTCAGCAACAGTCTGGCTGGCATGGTTGTGGCTGAACACAAAGGGGCAAAACCGGCTGATGTGTCCAGCCTCACTATTTGGATACGCGGCCAGGATGCGGCCTGGATGGATACTCAAGCTGATGCCGTTTCAACCAAAGCGGTAATGGATGACTTCTTACGGATGCGCCCTGCGGCCAAAGGCAAGGTAGAGATTGTCGGTTATAAATCGTGGTATCGCGATCCATTCTCTATCGGCGACTGGGCTTATTGGCAACCGGGTCAGGTTTCTAGCTTCGCAACCGAACTTGGCAAACCGCATGAACGGATTCATTTCTGTGGCGAGCATACGGCAGTGTCAAATCGCGGCATGGAAGGCGCTATGGAGTCTGGCGAACGAGCGGCCCTAGAAGTGCTTAATAGCATCTAAGCAATAGCAACTGCTCATTGAAACGGAACCTCAAATACACACTGGTTGTATGGCTTATTGCTTTGCCAGTGCTGGGCTCAACACAGGATCAGAGTGATTTGAACATGGAACTGAGGAAGGCCATACAGAGTGTGCAGGAAGCCGCTTACTTGCAACAGTGCATACAGCAAATTGATCAGGCCAAACTGCAACGTTTCAGGCGCAAAGCGGAGCACACAAAGGTGCAGATAGAAACGCTGTGTGCTAATGGTGAACGTCTTCCGGCCAGCGATCTTGCGGTAACCTTCGTGCGCCTGCACGCCGAAAATCAGACAGCACTGCAGGTAAAAAAGTGCACTGAATTGGCACCCGGAATAGTTCCACAGTTTTCAGTTGCGACGTTTGATGGCAGCGTAAACGGTCGCCATATTTGCGACCTATGAAACAATCTGAGCGCATTCCTCTAGGCCGCTACCGACACTACAAAGGTCAGGACTACAGTGTTGTAGGCTTTGCTCAGCATTCCGAAACTGAAGAAACAATGGTTTTGTATGTGCCGCTGTATGGCAACGGCGGTTACTGGGTCAGACCGCTGAGCATGTTTATTGAAACCGTCAGGGTAGATGGCGTAGAACTGCCGCGCTTCCAATTCGCAGGGTAGCCCCGCAACGCTTAACAGTGGCCCTGCGTTGATGCCTCTGCTACCGCAGTATGATGGGCTTCACTGCCTTTTAGGCGTCGCCGGCAAAGACCTCAGCAGCCGCCGCGAGCCTAACAATAAAAGCAATGCCGCAATAACAATAGCCACCGCAACCAGCCAACCGTCCAACACCAGAGTGCCACTCCGATGGATTCCCCACGCTAGAAAAACCACACTTAATGATGCAACTGCTGTGGTGAAACCATGCATTATCTGGTTACCGGTACTGAGCAACAAACCGAAGAAAAATAGGGTGGCTGCAGGCAAGGGTATTTGCAACAAAATCACCGGATCACCGAAAGTCTTAAATGCGACCAGTGCGCTTGTTAAGCCCACCACCGAGAATGGCCACATGGCAAACCGGCTGCGATAGAAAAATGGCTGGCTCAGCGCCAATAGGACAACTGGTACGCTTAACCACAAGGTTCGACCGACACACGCCACAACCACTGCCGCTTGGCTTAGCACCACAAAACTAAAAAAGAGCATGTCCAAAGTACTGTGGCCATTGGCGCTGGCTGTCTCGGGGGTCAAGTACCAACGGTCCACATGGTTCTGAGTAATTTCGAAAGTGCTGCCCACCATCATCAGTAATACCGTCAATGAAAACATGCCGGGGTAATCGGCCCTGGCGGCCACCAACTCAGATTGCTGCTGGACAACAAATAGCAGAAGCAGCGGCACCAGCAGCGCATAGACATGCGCACCGAGCACCCATGCCGCAACCAGCGGCGGTAGCTGAACCCTTCGACTGTGGGCCGCGGCACCTGCCGCAGGCTTTGTACTCATAAATACTCCGTCAAAAATCCAATCTGAGCAGCAAAATCAGCACTGCACTGGACTCACATCATACCCTCCAGCACAATCTACACTATGAACAGCCCAGCAAATACCCCACCCATAGAATTGCCGACTGGCTGGCTCAAGGGCCTTATTCCGACAATGAATGACACGGGCTTCATGTTTGAAGTGCTGGATGACTACGCGCTGGACTTTATCCGCTATAGCGGCGAGTGCGATAGTGAGGTTCTCGAACTCGGCTGTGCCTATGGTGTAGCTACAATTCCGGCGCTGGAGGCCGGAGCAAAGGTCCGGGCTTGCGATATCGACCAACGGCATCTCGACATATTATTGTCCCGGGTGCCCGATGCCCTTAAAGCCCAACTCAAAACTGAATTGCAGCGCCTGCCCGATGCCCAATTGCCCGATAATCAATTTTCCGCGCTACTGTGTTCGCGCGTATTTCATTTTCTGACCGGCGATGAAATCGATGCGTCGCTGATCAATATGTATCGCTGGTTGAAGCCGGGCGGCCGACTTTATCTTATTGCCGATACACCCTACGGTATATGGCGCAATTTCATTCCCGTTTGGAATGCCAATCACGAACAAGGCGTGCGCTGGCCGGGCTATATGTCACCGCTCCTCGAATTCCTACCGTACAAGCCCTCCGGTGATCATGTTGGGCCGCCGTTCATGAATCTCATGAGTCCGGAACTGCTTACTCGCGCCTGCGAAGAAGCGGGCTTTACCACGCTGCGCGCCGACTGGATTGCGCGCAATGATTTCACCGGCAGCGGCCAGATGGATGGTCGGGAAAATTGCGGCATTGTTGCCGTAAAGCCCGAATAGAATATTCCGGCACTCTTTCAGGAGACAATTGTGATCAAAGGCTTTCACCACGCAGCATTATCTACCCCAAACCTCCGGCGCTGTCTTGAATTTTACACTGACGTCGTTGGCTGCGAAGTCGCCTATGAGTTTGGCTGGCCCAAAGGCTCGACAGATGCAGACAAAGTAACGGGCCTGCTTGATTCGGAAGCCAACGCTGCCATGCTAAAGCTCGGCGATAGTTTTCTGGAAGTGTTTGAATTCACCTCCCCGCAGCCAAAACCTCAGCGCGGTGAACGACCTGTCTGCGATAACGGCATCACTCACATTGCCGTTGAAGTTAACGACATCCACAGTGAGTACAAGCGGATGAAATCTGCGGGAATGGCTTTTCATTCTGAGCCCATGGCGCAGGAAAGCGGTTTTATGGTTTACGGGCGAGACCCCGATGGCAATGTGCTCGAACTCATTGAATACACCTAACAATTGCGTCTGAACACTTAACCCAGAAATACAGTTATAGTACTAATGTGAAAAGTCTACGCACCCAAGTAGAAGAATTGTTGCCCAACTGGGCGAGCTGGTATCCGAGCCTGTTTCATGCGGCCGAAGATCTAGGCATTATCCGCGCCAGAGTGTGCGATCCCAACTCACTTAACCTGCACAATAGGCATCGGTCGATTGTGGATCAGGCCAAGGCTGCTCACCGCGAGCAATGGGGCGGAGATGACAAAGGCAGCTGATCCGTCGCGCTAGACAAAGGGGGCTTAACCCGATACTGCGGCTGTGCAAATTGCGCTTACCTAAATGACAAGCAATAACGCATAAAAAAGCCGGAAGCCTAGGGCTCCGGCCTTTTTATCGCAGAGGAGCAACAGGGCGGCGCCTTGTTGACCTGCTTAATGGCTGTGGCTTACGCGACCTTCACATCCGGAATACCAAACAGGCTCTTCCATTCTTTTGCAATAAGAAGATCCATCAACTCAGACGATTTGCCTTCCTGCTTCTTTTCCATCTCGAACATCATGGTAGCCAGGGATTCATCAACCTGCGGGCCAAATAAGCTGCGCAGATACTCTAATGGCACACGGGGCTCTTCCTCGTCGAAGGTACCGTCCGCATTAAAGCGTGGCGGCAACATCGGCGGTACGTAATACACATTTGGCTCTGTGCCAAACTCAGGATGCAACGGCAAGGCCACTTTCCACTGATTCACCAGTTTGTCGATTGGACCGTCTTTGTCTTCCAAGAAGCCAACAAAACGCAAACGGCCTGGGCACTGTCGGGCACAAGCTGGCGCGACACCCTCTTCCAAGCGCGGGAAGCAGAAGATGCACTTCTGACTTTTGCCGGTCACATAGTTAAAGTAAACCTTATCGTAGGGGCAGGCCTTGTTGCACTCGCGGAAGCCCTGACACTTATCTTGATCAACCAGCACAATGCCATCCTGCTCGCGCTTATAAATGGCACGTACCGGACACGCTTCTAAACACGCCGGTTTGGTGCAGTGGTTGCACAGACGTGGCAAATAGAAGTGATAGTTGTTGGGGTAATCACCACTCGACGTGTCTTCGTCATAGTTGGCGCCCTTACCCATCTCTCGTTCCTGTTTAAGAATTTCTTGGGTGCCTTTGAAATACACCTCATCAAAGTTCAGCGGAATTTCTTCTCCATGATCTTCTTTGAGAGGCAGCACACCAGGGTTTAGTGCGGTGCCGGCTTCGTTCCAGCCACCGCCGCCCTCTTCCCAGTAACGCGGATAACCCGGGCCAGGCTTAGTTTCAACATTATTCCACAACATATATTCCTGACCTGGCTCGTCTGTCCACAGGCTCTTACATGCTGCTGTGCACGCCTGACAGCCAATACATTTGTTCAGGTCAATGACCATCGCCACTTGTCGTTGGGTCATGATAAATATCCTTCTTTGTTTTTTGTCGCGTTAACTTTGTGTACTTCCCAGGAAGATCTATGCTGCTTCCACATACTTTTCAAAATCACAGGTGTAATCATGGTAAGTCTGATTTGGCACCACATCGGGTGCTGCAAAACTCAGCTGTCCATATTCACCAACCATCTGCACCGGCTTTAATAAACCACCTGTGGGCATTACTGCATTAAAGTTAGCCCGATTCTTAAACATCATCGGGTCCCAGCCGTGGTACATAAACAGCTGCTTCGGCTGCATACTTGAACTCACATGAGCCATACAAATGAATGAGCCGAAGTCATTAAAGACACGCATCATGTCGCCATCTTCAATACCACGCGCTTTGGCATCATCAGGGTTCACATAAGCATCCGGCTGGCCACGCTGCAAGCTCACCAACAATGAATCGTCACGCCACAAACTGTGGATGCCGTGACGCGCATGGCCCATAGTCAGGCGCATTTCAAAGCCTTTATTACTCAGCGGCAATTTAGCCACAGGGAGCTGCTCGCCTTCGGCAATAAACGTCGGCTGATCAAGGTAGTACTGCTGGCGACCGGTAAGCGTTTTGTACGGCTTCTTGTCACGGGTGCTCGCTAAGGTGTGGTAGTCAAACGGCGAACCCGCACCAAACTGAACGCCCTCGGAGTCGTTCGGACGGATAAAGCCCCGAGCAGAAAACTCTTCCCAGGTCATATCCGGCATGCCGTAGGAGTTTTGCAGCAAAAACTCAACCACGTCTTTATCCTCTGCGAGCGTTCCGCCCAGCGTGTACTGTTCGTAAAGCTTCGAGTAATCACGCGACATCGGCTGACCATAATAAGTGTCATTAATCACGGGGATGCCACGCTCAACAACAATCTCACTGATACGCTTGCACATCATCGCCATGATGGTCCAGTCATCCAGAGATTCGCCCACTGGCTCAACCGCTTTATCAAGCACCTGAATATAGGGAGTACGACCTTCAGCAGTCATGTCACGACGCTCATACATGTGCGCAACAGGCAATACGTAATCAGAATAGATAGCGGTAGAGCTCATGTCGGGGGTCATCGCAACCATCGTTTCCACTTTGGCTAAAGTGGTTTCTAAAAAGCGCTTGCCAGATGCCCGCCAACTTACCGGGTTGTGTCCAGCCATAATAGCCATCTTCCATGGCTGGGCATTGTATTTTGGCACCCAATAATTGCTAACCGCTTTCTGATACTGATCATCGATATGCTGGGCCATTTCGGCGCCATAAGAATTGGTGTTTAACTCTTTGCCGTCACCCTGCGCGTAATCCCACACCGCCAGCGAGGCAATGCGAATGCGCGGACCCACACCCTCAAACACGAGCTTAAACATACCATCAGCTTTCGGCAGGTTAGTGGTTTGTAAGCCACCGCCTGCTGTGCCGGTGTTGCCGGTGAGTGCACACATTAACAACCAGGCGCGATTCACCAGATCACCGTGCAACCATTTATTTGCACGGTAACCCGCAAAAATCATACCGGGGCCATTCTGTGCAAAAGCAGTGGCTACATCACGAATGACTTCGGGGTTAATGCCAACGGTTTCTGCAACTTGCTCTGGTGAATACTGAGCCGCCGTTTTACGTGCCAGCTCAAATACTGTGGTCACTTCGACCGGGCCTTCTTTGGTGTCGATGATCCAGGTGCCTTCCAATGCTGGCCTTAAGTCGCCAAGCACTAGGCTCTCCTCGGTAGGCACAAACTGCGAGTCATAAGTCTCATTAAACTCGGCTGAGGTCGCAGGTGCTTGAACTACCGCGTCTGTGTTTTCATCCCACACATAGAAACCGTGCTCGCCCGCACCTTCAAAATCTTCGGCGCGCAAAAAGCGCTGGTTATCGGTACGCACCAGAAATGGCAGGTCAGTCTGTTCACGAATGTAATCCCGATCAATGCTGGCATCGTTATCAAAAATCACATTAACCATCGCCATAGCTAGCGCAGAGTCTGTGCCGGGTTTGACATTGAGCCACTTAGACGCATGAATTGCGGAAGCACTAAAGTCGGGCGAGATAACAATAACTTCGGTGCCGTTGTATTTGGCTTCCCAG
>JAQWPD010000051.1 GCA_029245525.1 Gammaproteobacteria bacterium
AGGGCGCACTATGACCACATCATCGATCTGGATTTCTGCCACAGGCAATTCAATCTCACTGCCATCACGTAAAACCCGAGCTGTTTTGGGACGTAAATCCATTAGCGCACGAATAGCTGCCGTTGTGCCGCGCTTAGCGCGCGCCTCCATATACTTACCGAGCAACACCAGAGTAATAATCACGGCGGATGCTTCAAAGTACAGCTGACCTGCGGCACCCGAACCCTGTGCAATGAGCAAATAGAGGCTGTAGAAATACGCGGTGCTTGTGCCCATTACCACCAACACATCCATGTTGCCTGAACCAGCTCGCACCGCATTCCAGGCGGCACGATAAAACCGCGCGCCAATCAAAAACTGCACCGGTGTTGCAAGCGCTAACTCCACCCACGGTGGCAAATGCAACATGACGCCGGAGAACATTGCGGCCATCTGCAACACCAGCGGCAAGGTCAGTAATGCTGAAACACATAATGTGTAAAGTTCACGCCGTAACTGTTGGTTCGCCAACTCACGCTGTTCTGTCTCAGCATCGACATCAGTGGCAGCAAAGGCAGCGGTGTAACCGGCTTTTTCCACGGCCTGTATTAAGACAGATTCATTCAACAGGCCATACACAGCGCGAACGTCGGCGCGCTCCAATGCCAGATTCACCGTAGCCTCGAGCACTCCGGGTAAGCGATTTAACGCTTTTTCAATGCGCCCGGCACAAGCACTGCAGGTCATGCCACCCACTGAAAATGAATATTGGGCCTCACCAACGCCGAAGCCGGCCCGGGTGATGACGCCGGCTACAGCCGCAACATCGATGGCATCGGTATCAAAATGAATGTCGGCCTGTTCAGTGGCAAAATTCACCGCGGCCGACCCAATACCGGGCACCTTGAGTAACGCTTTTTGAATGCGCGCAGAACAGGCGCTGCAGGTCATGCCAGTAACAGGTAAAAGCACATGCTCGGTATTTGAATCTTTAACGATAGTGCTCATTGCGAACCCATCAAGCTGGCAGCCCACTGACTATTTGCAACAATCATCAAGGTCTCCATCCACTAAGGCCTCTATAATCGGGCAACCGGCCACACTGCCTGAGCCCGAACAATCACCATTAAGTTTGCCAAGAACGCTGCGCATCCGCTGCAGGTCTTCTATTTTGCGATCGATTTGTTCCAGCTTTGCGCCGGTAATAGACTTTACTTCGGCTTTACGACCGCCCTTATCCTGCAAATCCAGCAGCAGCACAATTTCGTTTAGGGTAAAACCAAGGCCCTTTGCACGACCAATAAAATTAAGCCGCTCAATAGTGGATTGATCATAAAGCCGATAGCCGGCCGCGCTCCGCTGCGGACTGGGCAACAAGCCGCGACCTTCGTAGAACCGCACGGTATCGATACTGACGCCGGCCGCCTTAGCGACCGCACCGATCTTAAGAATAGGTTGAATTTGAGTATTCATAGGGCTCATCATACACCCTAGGGTCTAGACTAGAGTAAAGACTCTAGGGTATATGATGAGAGCATCAGAGCTTGCGCTGCTGTTTAGCCAGTAATCCATGCTTGCTTGGTCACCATCACCACCAGGATGTAAATCGTCAGTGCCAACGCGATCATGCTGCGAATCAGGCCGCCCCTCATCCCGTGGGTTGGTGATCGCGCGTGCTCATCAATAAAGAGTCGGATCAAATCGGGCCACAGACTAATGCCGGCCATCAGCCAGAAGCACAGATACGCATCGTAGGCCCAGCCCACAGCCATTAAGCCGCCCCAGTCCTCAATTAACATTAACCCCGCCAGCGGGGTGATGATCGTGGTGGGCAAGGTAATTCTAAATGCCAGCTTACGGATAAAAGCCCGTGCCCAAATGCCGGTCTGCTCCGGTTGCGTCTGACGAACACGCATCGACCAGATATTGCTGAAAACGGTGTGGCCGACAAAGATGATTGCTGCAAACTCATGGATCAGCAGTAACCATATAGAAGGCAGTAGCTTGGGTACCCGAAAGCCGAACAATGGCAGTGCCATGATTCCCATGAGCGCCAAATAGATTGCTACTTTCAGTAAGGTTTTACTTTTCGGCACAGTTAACGTCTGGGTCTGATTCATAATTGCTCATAATAAGTTTGCGAAACTACGGATCTAAGCCGCCTGATAACCCTAGGTGCCGGGCGGTTTGTACACTGTCTCGACCATGCCCTTAAGCTCGTTGCAGCGCGCCAACCAATTCTGGACATTAGGGAATGGAGTCTGATCGATCACCTCAGCGCGGCGAGAACACAAGTAAGGGGCAATGGCGAAGTCGACGATGGACAGGTCGCCGCGAATAAAATCTCGCCCTTCCAACTGCGCGTCAAGTACGCCAAAGTTCAAATCGATGTCCTTCTGCAAGCCCTTCTTTTTATCACTGAGAGAAATAATAATGCTCAGCAAATGAAACGCTTGCCAGTAAAGCCATCGATCACAGTCAGCCCGGCCCTGTGCGTCTGATGGCAACATGCCCGTTTCGGGGTGCAATGTTGCCAGATAAGTCAAAATGGCATTGGATTCCCATAGGGAAAAATCACCATCCTGAAGCACCGGCGCCTTGCCCATCGGGTTCATCTGCAAGTAGGCATCGGTTTTATTTTCCTGATCTCGGAAGCCCATTGTGTGAATCTCAACGGGCAGATCAAAATGCTTAATAAAGGCCTCTACTTTGCGGTTATTCGGCGTCGGCGAAAAGGAATAAAGCTTCATCGTTATGCCCCCTGGCCGGCGTAGACCGCAATTCCAGCTAAGGAACGATTAGGTGCGGTGAAGCCAACATCAATGGACTCAGTAATGACGCCTTTATCGAGGTCAATACGTGCCGCCACTCCGGTCCAAACGTTCGCTGCCAATGCGTATCGTTGATCCACATCAGGCGTGACCTGTGCCCAGCCATACCCTGGCAATGGGATGTCCTTGATGGTCTTGCCGTCTTCAGCATAGATCCGCAGGCCATCGGCCACCGTGCACATCAGTCGTCCATCGGCTAAATAACTGGGTGCTATAAACCAGCGCTTATCAGCCCGGTCTAAAGGATCAGCATCGGGGTAGCCATCGAGATCATCCATTTGTTGATTGTTGCGCAAGTCATACCGCATCAGTCTACGAGCAGTTTCAGTCGTGTAGGTTATAAAATCGCCTGATGGATGGAGTGTCGAATGCGTAACGCCCTTGAACATGGTGGGTTCAACAGCTGTCTCAACGTCATACACTTCAATCGGTTTGAGATCGGGCGTGTATTTATAAATATTGCCGTCGCCGAGAATGCCGCTGTCGAGCATCTTGGCGCTTGTGCCTTTCCAAATCTCGGTACCAATAAAGTATTCACCAAACAGTAAATTGCCGTCATCGTGCCAGTTGATGCTGCCAAATGAACGACCCAAATCCCAGGACCCCATCTGCTTGCCATCGGGGCCCACCCGAACCGTAATGTGATCGTGACAATCAAAGGCCCACAGCGTGCCATCCGGACCCATTTTGCAGCCCACGATAAAATAGCGTGTGCCCTCGGTGTATAAAGTACCCTTAGGCCGCCAATACCTATCAAACTGCATTATTCGCCCATCACCCATATGGTCATCATCAGGGTTATTAAGGTAGGTACAGCCGAGAAATATGTCGCCGACTTCAAACGGCTTCATTGTTGAAGTAAGTTGCATTATCAACCTCCTGATGAATTTTTAGGTGGTCACATCAAAGCCAGCATCTTCAATTGCCTGCTTAATGGCGTGTTGTTGGATTTTTGCTTCGTCATAGTCAATGTTAACCACGCCGGTTTCGTGGCTGGCGCTGGCGTCGCTAACACCCTCTTTTCCCAGCAATGCGTTGCGAATACTTTTCTCGCAGCCGCCGCAGGTGATGCCTTCTACATTGAGTTGGATATTGGCCATGGGTCACTCCTCGTTAACATTTTTTCAATCTTGATTATGAGCGGTCAAAAGCATTATTGAGCGGTTATCATAAACCTTGGTCACTAGGTGAGAGTCAAGTTTAACTATGTACGATTATCTCGCTCCGGCGACCTAGCTCTGAATAACGATGCTAACAAACTGAGCTCTCCCTCCAACCACCTGAATTGACATCAAAACTACCCTTCATCGTTGGCACTTCCGCGGTAGATCACTTCGCCACTTTTACGATCGACTATGATAATGATACTGGACCTAAGTCCCAGTGGTTCAGGACTCTTGATATATGCAACCCAGCAGTTCTCCAACGGCACGCCGTAGATGACAGGGAGCGCAGATGCAATCTCCTCAGGCAGAAACACTCCGTTAACATTGAAACCCAATTCATTGTCCAGAGCATCCTGTTTGGCGATCTCATACGCTTGATCACGAGAAATCACTGAGCGTTCTAACGACTTAGGCCGGGCAACATTTTTTCTGGTACGCCCCAGAAACACTTCCTTCCCGGTCATCGTATTCAGATATACATCGAGACCATCCTCATGACGAAGGAACTTCAAGCTTTTGTCCACGTGCTCGGTTGGTGCATATCCGAATGTCTGGCTTAGTGATCCCTCGACTTGCCAACCATCTGGGGAAATCAGGTAATTGGAATTATCCTCAGTGGCTTGGCATGCCTTAACTTTGCTACCGTCAATTTCAACACTGCCTATATCGGCCCAGCTGCATGAAACAGCAAATCCACGCTGCTGGTCAGCCACCACCAAGTCCTGCGGCTTACCGTTTTTCAGGTAAACCAGACCAGCGTGCTCTAATTCTCGAACAAAAGACTCAACATCGTCCGGGGTCATGAAACCCACTCGCACGAGAAACTCATCAGCACACAATGTCTGATTGGGCGCATTGTCACGAAAGGCTTCCCAGCCACCCGGATAACGCTCACAAAGTGCGCTCATTTTCACTACTACGGAAATTGCCTCAATAAGAACTGCCATAACGCTCTCCAGAATTTTAACTATGTACGTTTATTAGCCAAACCTCACATTTAAGAAAAATGCCTTCCCTGCGCGGTTCTAAGCATGCTGTTCATCGTCCTCGTCCAATTCAACGGCACGCCATTCACTTATCTTTTGCCGAATCAGATCGCTGAACTCCGAATAGAACTCTGACGACGGATGCACGAATGCCTGCGAACCTTCTTCATCAAGTTCATTCCATTCGAGCACAGAGTCCAGCGGCCAGGCGGCGAGGAAAAACCGGGCCAAGTCACCAAGCGTCAGTGGTTCGCGGGAGGTTCGCGTACGCTTTGCATTGAGTGTGTCGCCGTCGTATTCATCGACAACCCGGTAACTAATGCCCTTCGATGTGCGTCGCGCATACAGGCTGGTGACATCGGATGTGGTCGAATCGATATTGATGCGGGCAATCTCAATTTCGCCTACCCGCAAATCGGGAAGGTATTCCCCTCCCATGAACTGCGGGTCAATGCGCCCCATCGCCGTGCGTTCGTCCTCACTGAGCGAGGACTTGGCAAAGAACGCCATATCGATGAAATCCAGATCGGTGTTGCTGAATGCGGCCTTCACCATACGGCGACGCTCTGCGCCGTGGATCGTTGCGAGCAAGTGCTTTTCAGCGGACATGGGCCAGAAGTAGGAACGTGGACGAAAGTCCAGATCAATTGAAGCAGTCATAATGCATCCTCTTTAGCGGATTGGGCAGCATGCCCGGGGCCGCAATTCGGTGAACTCCCCCCGCTCGTCAGGTGAGCGATCCCAGAAACAATAAACCCCGCACTAAGGCGGGGTCAGCGTCCGCTTGGTTGCCCTTAATGGGCCACATCTGCTCCTTGGAGCGCACCACCTTGCAGGGACTCTGCAGGTTGGCGAGGGCTGACCCTCTCTTGATGCTTTGATGACAGTATTCTCTTTTAGGGATTGAGTCAACGGTGCGCCTACCCAGAAGTTGGTATAGCGTGTTGCCGAGTAAGATTATCTCGCTCCGGTGACCTATACTTATTGCTACACTAACGAGCTTAATGCTGGCGAATTTAAGCTAACTTTCGCTAACTAACTCGCCAATAAAAACCAGAAGAAAAGTGCGCAAAACACATGGTAAATAACGCTCAAACCGTTGCTAATACTGCCGATGGGAAGGCAAACCACACGCCGATGATGCAGCAGTACTTTCGCCTGAAAGCCGAAGTGCCTGACATGCTGTTGTTTTACCGGATGGGTGACTTCTATGAGTTGTTTTATGGGGATGCGGAGAAGGCCTCAGCCTTAATCGACATTACACTCACATCGCGGGGCAAATCAGGCGGTGAGCCGATTCCGATGGCGGGCATTCCATACCATGCCGTCGATAACTATCTGGCGAAGATTGTTCGTGCCGGTGAATCGGTGGCTATTTGCGAACAGGTGGGCGATCCCAAAACCAGCAAAGGGCCGGTTGAGCGCAAAGTCGTTCGTATCATTACCCCCGGCACGCTCACCGATGAGGCCTTACTTGATGCAGGCAAAGACAATCTCATTGCCGCTGTCACCAAAGGCAACAATCTATATGGCTTGGCTTGGTTAGAACTCAGTTCAGGCCGATTCAATATTACCGAACTGGACTCCCAAGAAGCACTCGAAGCAGAACTTGCCCGCATTAACCCGGCTGAACTGCTGCGCGATGAATCGATCCGCGAATTGCCCGGCCGCAGCAGTCAATCGATGCCGCCATGGAACTTCGAATCCGACACTGCCAAAAGGATTCTCTGTGAACAATTCGGGACCAAAGACCTGAGTGGTTTTGGTTGCGAAACGCTCGGCGATGCCATTCGAGCAGCCGGAGCACTGTTGCAGTACGTGCAGGGCACACAACGCACTGCCCTACCCCATATCATTGGAATCGCCAGTGAGCTGCATTCGGATGCGCTGGTAATGGATGCCGCAACCCGCCGCAATCTGGAAATAGACAAAAGCCTCTCCGGCAATGATGCGCATACTCTTGCGGGAGTCTTCGACCATTGCGTCACTCCGATGGGCAGTCGCCTGCTGCGACGCTGGTTAAACCGGCCGCTGCGCAACCAAGCTGTTCTGACAGATCGCTACGATACTATTGCGGCAATCCTCAACACTGATGTAACAGCAATTACTGCCACTCTAAAAGCTATCGGGGATCTGGAACGGATTCTATCTCGAGTCGCAATGCTATCTGCTCGTCCGCGAGACCTGGCACAACTCGGTGATGCTCTAAGCGTACTCATTGAGATATGCGATTACACAGACACGCTCGCAGCGAGCCTGCCTAAAGACCTTAAACGACGCATAGGCCAACATCCAGTTAGCGCCGCATTGCTGGCTACAGCCGTTATAGACAACCCACCCATGCTGATTCGTGACGGTGGCGTGATTAAGCCAGGTTACGATGCTGAGCTCGACGAACTGCGTGCTTTAAGCACGAATGCCGATCGGTTTCTCACCGACCTTGAGACTCGCGAACGTGAGCGCACCGGCATACAAACACTGAAGGTTGGCTACAATCGGGTACACGGTTATTTTATTGAAATCAGCAAAGGTCAATCGGCTTCTGCGCCTGAAGAATATATTCGTCGGCAGACACTTAAAGGTGCAGAGCGCTATATCACACCGGAACTAAAAGAGTTCGAAGACAAAGTACTCAGTGCCCGCGAACGGTCCTTGTCGCGTGAAAAGCATCTGTATGACGAACTGCTGCAGAAGCTGCTTTCGGTGCATGAAGAGCTCAGCACCATGGCAACGGCAATTGCCGAACTTGATGTACTGGTCAATTTGGCTGAGCGGGCACAAACCCTGCGCCTGGCAGCACCGCAGCTCTCTTCCAAGCCTGGGCTGCGCATTACCGGTGGCAGACATCCCGTGGTTGAGCAGGTGCTCGATGCGCCCTTCATTGCAAATAATGTGGAGCTGCACCCTAAACGCAGGCTTTTGATTATAACCGGCCCCAACATGGGTGGTAAATCGACCTACATGCGGCAGACCGCTCTAATTGCCCTGCTCGCCCATGTCGGCAGCTATGTGCCAGCAGATTCAGCGGTGATTGGCAGTATCGATCGCATTTTTACCCGTATCGGTGCGGCTGATGACCTGTCGAGCGGTCGCTCAACCTTTATGGTCGAGATGACCGAGACCGCCAATATTCTAAACAACGCCACCGAAAACAGCCTGGTTCTTCTGGATGAAATCGGTCGCGGAACAAGTACCTTTGATGGTCTTTCTTTAGCCTGGGCGACTGCTGCCTATATCGGCAAGCAAATTAAAGCCTTCACGCTGTTCGCAACTCACTACTTTGAACTGACCGCACTAGATACAAAACTTGAAGGTTGCGTCAACGTGCATCTGGATGCAACCGAGCATGGCAATAAACTGGTGTTTATGCATGCGGTAAAAGAAGGGCCCGCAAACAAAAGCTATGGGTTGCAGGTTGCCGCACTAGCAGGCGTGCCGCGTAGCGTAATAAATGCTGCTCAGAAGTACCTCGATACTTTAGAAACTGAGGCCGCAAACAATAATCGTGACAGGCAACCACAAACGGAACTCAATTTTGATGATATTAGCGGGCCAAATACTGCCAGCGACCCATTGCGCGAGCAGCTTAATGAAATAGACCCTGATAGCCTAACGCCACGCGAAGCTCTGGACCTGCTCTATCAGCTAAAAAACAAGATCTAAGCGCACTACCAGGCGAAAACAAGTCCGACATAGGGGCCTTCAAGGGAGATATCGGTCAGGACTCTTTCACCAGGCACGTTGTAGTCAAACTTTAAATCGATCTGCCGATAACCTGCAACAAGCTCAGACCGAAACGTATCCTGAGTTAACACATAGGCAAGTGATGCATTGTAATTGCCATAATCAATGCGTGTGCCATCGAACTCGGCGGAAATCCAGCCGATGCCTAAGCGCATATTCCAGCGACCGAAATGCCTCGCAATATCACCGGAGATATAACCGAACGGCGTTGTGCCATCAAATGCCAGCGGCTGGCCAACGTCAGGAACAAGCGCAATATCCA
Source organism: Gammaproteobacteria bacterium (assembly GCA_029245525.1). Classification (GTDB taxonomy): domain Bacteria; phylum Pseudomonadota; class Gammaproteobacteria; order Steroidobacterales; genus JABIQA01. Next base: position 8,969 of record JAQWPD010000051.1, read on the forward strand.
GGGTAGTTTGGCCAAAGCCAACCCCCACGGTGCCCACCCATTTTTCAGTATGCAATAACTCATAACCAACATTTAACAACAGCAAGTTTGCATCGATATCGCTAACAACATTGGTCTGGGCTGCAATCGTTGGCAGATCACCAACCTTGATTTCCACAGCTGCAAAACCCTCGCCAGTGTAGTTTGTTGGCAAATAATCAACCATAAATCGCCATCGTTTATAGATTGCACCCAATCGAAACTGAAACGATTCGGCGGTATCAAGACCCAGCGTATCAGGGGTAGCAAAACCACTTATCGGGCCGTATCGATTGACAAAAATTGTGCCGCTCATCTCTCGTGGGCCGTACACCACAGAGCCAACCCAATACAGGCTTTTTGGTGGCTCTGCATCGGGTGATAATGCAAAAGTCTCGTCTTTGGCAGATGCAATGCCGGGCAACAGAAATAGACAACCGTACACTGTCACAAGACAGGCTCTTGCTATCACGTTAAACAATGGTAAAGGCCCCACATCTTAGAAAAAAAGCTAATAAAAAAGCCTCATTCTCAACAGAACGAGGCTTAATACCATCAAAAAAATTCGCCTTAAGCTGGCTTACGTCGCATCCACCCCAGCAACCCTAAGCCTGATCCGAACAGCCAGAGGGCAGCGGGAACGGGAACAACGCTGGTAATAATACGAATCTCGTCCATATTATGTTGGACTACCATGCTGAAAGACAGCGTCTTGGCATCCGGGCTCAGTGAAAACCAGTTGTTTGGGCCATCCAGCTCAAAAATACGCCCGGAACCGCACAACGAATAAACGGTACTCGGAGAACCAAACGCAGCATCCGTATCGCACAACTCAGTTTGTTTATAAACAACACCAAGAATATCTTCATCAAAAGTCACGGAACCAACGAAGGTCTGATTAGGGCCGTCTTTGTCACCGTGAATCATGTAGCTGTTATAGGTGCCTGGCGCCAAATACCCATTCCAGTTTGCTTCAACTGCGGCATTGCCGCTGTCATAAAAGCCTGATGGGTTATTGACAAAAGGATCAACGCTAATAAATGTCGATACTGATGTCGTCACTTCCGCGCGCTCTCTCCAGATAAATGCATAGTCATTTGATTCAAGCTGGTTGCTGTCAGCATTAGTGGGCGGCGGAGAAATCTCCTGAAGATCGCCTGTGGTAGTAAATCCAAAACTGGCAGTCGCCGCAAGCATTAACCCAGCGCCAATTAATGTCTTTAATTTTGTCATGCTCTTGCCTATAAAATAAAACCTGCGCGATTTTTTATTATTCTCAAAAAACAGACGTTCGCAAGATGGCAGCAAATGTTAGCACTGTCGCTACACCAGCACAAACAGATGACGATAAATCATTGATTTTAATAGGTACGATCAAGAATCCGGCACAACACAATACGACGTCATACTGATAACTGTATGATCATAATATGTCGACGTGCTCGACAAGAAAGAAGGCTCTGGTGGCCCTATAAAACCAATGGGCCGGAAACCTTTTTGTTGCGAGCCTCGAAAACCGACCCTAGATGGTCTCACAGCGAGAAAGATATTCATGAAAGCAGTTGTCATTGACGCCTTTGGAGATGCAACAACTCTGCAAGTCCGTGAAGTTAGCAAACCCGAAATCTCTGCCGGGCAAATACTGGTGAAGGTTCACGCCAGTAACGTTAACCCTATTGACTGGAAGATGCGTGAAGGCCA
>JAQWPD010000098.1 GCA_029245525.1 Gammaproteobacteria bacterium
AGCTGCCCATTGACTCCGGAAGACAGATTCCAGGAACGGTAGAATCGTTTGCGTAAACCGCCGCATTGCTTTGGCCAAGAACAACCTGATTAGCAGGCAACGGATAAACATCCGGGCAATAAGGCCGCCACATTGACAATCTTGTACCCGCATTACCACCAAATAAGGGTATGCCTAGACCGGCCCCCCCATCGGCTGTAGGGGCGTAGGCCTGAGGAGGAATGAGCGCTAGACGAGTTTGTTTCACCTGGTAATTAGGTGTGACAGCGTAGTTATCGTCTGAATATGAGGAACGCACTTTGGCTTTAAACACATCTGAGGGCTCCCAGACATAGGTACCGGAGATGCCGTAACCTTCACCGCCACCAATATCCGCACCGGTGGTTTCATTTTGGTAATAACCGTCTGCACTCCAAACCACCCCATCAAAACGGATACCCTGAGTGTCGCCCAATGGCGTAGAAATAAAGCCACTGTATTGTTGATTGCCGTAATCGCCGACATCTGCTCGCACACTGCCTTCAAACACATCGCTCGGCTCTTTGGTGGTATAGGAAATTGCTCCGGCAAATGCTGCGCGGCCGAAAAGAGCACTTTGAGGGCCTTTAACAATTTCGATACGCTCAACGTCTGATAACAAACGTTGATTCGCCAGCAGACCGGAGCCCGCCGCAATAACATTTTCTGTGGTTACATCGATACCATCAATCAGGAAAGCGACATTAGAACGGCCGCGCGTATTCGATAAGCCACGAATTGCTACACGGGTATCGGCAGGACCGTACGAGGTATCAAAGCCCACTGAAGGATCGAGGTTAGCGATATCTGCAAGGCTGTTGATGTTCTGTCGTTCGATCTCTTCAGAACCAATAACGGTAATAGCCAGAGGCACGTCCTGCAAACTTTCCGTTTTACGTCGGGTGGTCACAGTAATCTCTTCGATAGACTGGGCCCAACCATGTGTCGGTAACACGAGCATCGTTGGTGATGTAACAAGCGCGGCAACAACAATACCGCCAATATTATTGACTTTGGACATGAAGATGGCTCCCCCTACTTCATTTTTAACAGGTAACTTACGTTCAACTCAAAAGCTTAAATAAAGCTCCGTAACCGAACCAGCAATAACAATAAACCAGTTATTCGGTAAGGAACTATTTTTTATTTTCATTATAGTGCGGTTCGTGCGGCTTTCATCACACCAGCCCCTCGCCACAACAATCAGCGAGTCTGTCCTCACTATAATAGCCCACCGCGCTTTGTGTAGAGCATATTTTTGTCTAACCACCTGTTGGTAGGTCTGCCTATTGCGGGTGACTAACGCCAACAGCGACCTTGCGGCAGGATAACTGGTTTTTACGGGGGCAATTAAGGAGCATGGCTGCGGCAACGTGCCTTGCGCCAAGCAAAAAAAAGCCCCTCATAAAGAGGGGCTTAGAGATGGTGGGCCGTGCTGGGCTCGAACCAGCGACCAATTCGTTAAAAGCGAACTGCTCTACCAACTGAGCTAACGGCCCGATTTATGCTCAATCAAACATTTATACTGCCGAGGCAGTGCCAGCGATCGTTAGCAGAATAAACCGGCACATACGGCACTAACTGGAAGCGCATAATACTGAATCAGCCGTGAATAACAAGCCCGTAACAGCGCGAACAATGCTATTTCTGCGCCGGCGTTGGGCACCCCCGATAATAGACGGCTTTACTAAGTGTGATCGACCGCTGCTGCGTAACGTGTCGGGTCAGGTGCACCGGCTGCAGCAAACCCCGCCCGGCGCAGCCGGCAAGCATCACATAAGCCGCAGGCCTGCCCGGCAGCATTAGCGCTGTAACAGGAGACTGTCGCCGCGTAATCAACACCCAGCGCCAGGCCCCGATTCACGATTTGCTGCTTGCTCAACCTAATGAGCGGCGAGCAAATCGAAATGGGGCTCCCCTCTATGCCGCGCTTAGTAGCGAGATTAGCCATATCTTCAAAGGCGGCAATGTAGTCGGGGCGACAATCCGGATAACCCGAGTAATCAACAGCGTTTACCCCAGTGTATATAGAGTCCGCGCACACCACTTCGGCATAGGCCAACGCATAGGATAAAAAGATCGTGTTGCGGGCAGGGACATAGGTGACCGGAATTCCTTCGCTTGCTTGCGACGGAACCGCAATCGCCTTATCGGTTAAGGCCGAGCCTCCGAGCTGGGCGATATCAATGGTAATGGTTCTGTGTTCAATGACGCCAGGTTGCCGCGCAAGGGCCTCCGCGGCTCTCAACTCGGCATTGTGGCGCTGACCGTAATCGAAGCTTAAGGCATAGCATTCATGGCCTTCGGCCAGCGCAATTGCCAAAACGGTGGCAGAGTCCATGCCACCCGAGAGTAATATAACACTGCGACTCAACTTACCCCTCCAACGCAAACGTGGCTCGCACACCCTAATGCCCGGGCGCATCGCCCCAAAGATATTTGTGCAATTGAACCTGAAACCTCACAGGCAGCCGGTCGGCCAGAATCCACTCCGCGAGGTCCTTGGGTTCAAGGCTGCCCTGCGCCGGCGAGAACAGCACACAGCAGCGGTTTAGCAGGTCATGGTTACGGACAAATTCGCAAGACCATTGATAATCGGCACGATTGCAAATCACGAATTTCAATTGATCCTGAGCCCGAAGTAACGCCAAGTTCTCAAGACGGTTACGAGCAGACTCACTGGAGGCAGGCGTTTTAATGTCCATGACGACACTGACCCGCGAGTCGATATTGGAAATATCCAACGCCCCTGCTGTTTCAAGCGAAACCTCGTAGCCGGCATCGCACAGACGAACCAACAGCGGCCTGCAATTCGGTTGCGCCAAAGGCTCGCCGCCAGTCACACAAACATAACGCGCACCAAAGTCATCGACACGGGTAACAATGTCATCCAGCGAAAACCAATCGCCCCCGTAAAATGCATACTCGGTATCACAGTAAACGCAGCGCAGCGGACAACCCGTGAGGCGCACAAACACGGTTGGAAACCCACTGGGGCGCGACTCACCCTGAATCGAATAGAACACCTCGCTAATGCGGAGGCGCTGATCGCTGGCAATTGCATCACGCGGTGATGAAGCTTCATTCATGTAAATATCCGGGCTTCTTTAAGCAGCAGCCACCTGCATTAGCCCGAACAGCTCAACGGGCCATCCGCAGAAGCCAGCTTAGAAACGGGCATTACAAACAATTGACAGGCGCTACAAGCCTGACTGGTCCATTTTGGCAATTCGCTCTGCGGCAAGTCGAGCGGCGGTGGACTCCGGGTAATTATTGAGCACCGAATCCAATGCCTTTCGAGCCTGCGAATAATTTTTAACTTCGTAATACGAGAAACCAATTTTCAACAAAGCATCAGGAATCTTACGGGAATTCGGATAATCATTTAGCACGACCTTAAAGGCTTCAAGCGCTTCCGGGTACTTTTGCGTGACGTAATAGGTCTCACCCATCCAGTACTGGGCGTTGCCACGCAATTGATCATTGGGAAACGCTGCCAGAAACTGCTTGAATCCTGCAATCGCCTCTTCATAACGACTTTGTTTTAGCAGCTCGAATGCTGCTTGATAGTTCGCCTCTGCAGAGCCACCCGGCACCGGTAAATTAGATGAGGTCAGCGCCGCACCACTCTCTACCGCAGCTGTTGCTGCCGCGGTAGACACTTCAACCCCCTGTAAGCGAGTATCAATATCAAGATACAACTGACGCTGACGATCAGTAGATTGCCGGTTCTCGTATTGCAGTGATTCCACATCGCTCCGCAGCACCTGCAACTCGGCTTGAATCTGATCCAGACGGGTCAGCATCTCGACCAGACTGCCGTTATCAACAACACGTTCGAGCTTACTGAGTCGCTGCTCCATAGACACAACCTGGGGATACAGATCTTTTTTTGCGGCCTGCACGGAAAAACTCGTTCCGGCCAACAGCACAGGAACAAGCAATACCGCACACCGCACATGAGACGGATGAGTAACTGCATATATCAATCGAGATGCCCGCCCCAAGATCACAAAACGCATTTTCAACAACCTCAACAAAGCGAAAAACAAGGAAGAATAAGCACGCCCTACTTACCGTAAACCAGCTCAACACGACGATTCATTACCCACGCAGACTCATCGCTGCCAAAAACGGCAGGACGTTCTTCACCATAACTGACGGTGGTGAGCTGCCCTGCAGATGCTCCCTGCACCAGCAGAACACTGCGCACAGCCTGCGCACGTCGCTCGCCAAGGCCGAGATTGTATTCACGGCTGCCACGCTCATCTGCATGACCCTCAATGCGCAGTGTCGATTGCGGGTGCAAACTTAGAAACTCGCCATGCTGTTCCAGAATCTCAAGACTCTCTGGTGAAATCTGTACGGCATCAGAACCAAAATAAATTGTGCGATTATCGAGCAATAAACCCGTATCGCTCATCGGCCCACCATCGGCGGCTATGGCTACAGATTCGACACCATAGGTGCTTGCATTGCTGTCATCAGGGACAACTGAACCAGCGCTGCTTTAACTGCCAGCAGCCTCAGCCGAATCCGAACCCGACATGGAATCTACGCTAGAACAACCGACCGCGAATGCAATGACAAACATCGGCAACAAGACCTTTACACTATTCATTACTACTACTCCAAAACAAGCCACACAAAATTTCAACAAAAAAAACGCAGCAAAAAAACCACCGATGCCGACTCAATTCTTCCACCAGACCCAAGGACTAGTTAACGGGAAAAGGACCCCATGCCGGCTCCCGCACTTCGCCTTCGACCGACTTAATGCTTTGCTGCACACGACCATCAGTCGACACCAGCCCAAGAGCACCGCGACGGCCTTCTCCGGTCGCATAGATAATGAGTTCGCCGTTCGGTGCAAAACTGGGCGCTTCATCCAGACGACCGTCACTCAAAACCTGAGAGTAGCCGCGATCCAAATCCACAACCGCAATTCTATAGTTGCCACGGTCATTATGCACCACTGCCATTTTATCCGTGGTGGGCGAGATGCGCGGCCGAGCGTTATACGGACCCTCGAACGTCACCCTTTGAGCACGACTGTCGCCAAGGGTCATTTGGTAAACCTGGGGCGCGCCACCACGATCGGAAGTAAAATAGACGGACTTGCCATCTGCAGACCACGCGGCTTCGGTCTCAATAGATGGCCCGCTGGTCAGCCGTGTAAGCACTTGAGTGGACAGGTCAAGACTATAAACGTCCAGGTCGCCGCGTCCCTTGGATAAGGTTAGCGCCAATTGACGCCCGTCAGGTGACCATGCCGGTGCGCTATTAATGCCCGGTCGTGCAGAAACGCGCTGCCGGACTCCCGTACGCAGCACTTGCACAAATACTTCAGAAGTATCGTTCTCGAACGAAACGTAGGCAATACGACGCCCATCAGGTGACCAACTCGGCGACAGCAGCGGCTTCTCAGATTCAACCATCACATTGGCATTTTCGCCATCAGCATCGGCGACAATTAAACGATACACCGGACTGGCTGCGGGACCTGTGACATTCACGTAGGCGATACGGGTTGAGGCGACACCTTTTACTCCGGTGAGCTTTTCATAAATCATATCGCTAATACGATGCGAGGCAGCACGCAGACCAGCGCGGCTTGATGGCAAACGATAGCCTAGAATCTGTTTGCCCCGGAACACATCAAACACTTGGAACTGGATCATGTAATTGTCTTTGCCGTTCGGCAGAACCTCCCCGACAATAACCACCTCAGTACCAAGAATGCGCCAGTCACTAAAATCGATCGCGGCGCCTGTCGTGGGCTTCTGCAACATATCGTTTACCGGCATTGGTGCGAATCGCCCGCTGCGCGCAAGATCTGCCCCCACTACGGCCGCCACGTCATAAGGGCCATAACCGGGGTCATTCCAACTGAAAGGAACCACAGCAATCGGCGATGCGTCGGCGCCACCCCGGGTAATATCGATCTGCAGTTCAGCCATCGCGTTAACCGCGATCAGCATCAGGCATACCGCTGCAAAACGTATTAGCTTGTTCATTACCGCCCCTTCATTCGTAAAACTGCCATTAATAACTCAAGGTACTCAATCTCAGGACGCTATTTTAGCCTTTGCGACCCACTCTGTGTATTGACCGATGCGTCAATTAGTCCTGCGGTTTAAACATAAATCTCAGATTTCGTTCAAACAACCTCGGATTAGAGGGCACGGGCAATGGCGATGATTTGTACACTGCTGCTTCAACAGACCGAATCACCGCAGGATCCGCATTGCAACGACCTGTTTTTACAACAACAACCTCGCCACCGGGAATCTGACTGACATAAACCTCGCATTCAATCGCAGAGGCAGAACCTGAAGGTTTAACCCAGTTACGCTCAACCCGCTGCTTAATTAAGGCAATATATTCTGCAAGCTCTCCTGATGTTCTTGCTGCTATCAACTGCTCTTCGGCCGCCATTGATGCGGCGAGCTCGGATTCACGACGCGCAGCGGCCGCATCCGCGATTTTTTGCTCGGCATCGGCTCTGGCTTTGCGTTCAGCTTCTAATTTAGCCTTCCGGTCAGATTCAGCTTTAGCCTTCCGGTCAGATTCAGCTTTAGCTTTTCGATCAGATTCAGCTTTAGCCTTCCGGTCAGATTCAGCTTTAGCTTTTCGCTCGGCATCAAGCTGTGCTGTGGCTGCGGCTTTGGCTTCAGCCAAATCACGGGCTTTTGCCTCTGCTTTGCGCGCATTATCAGCCTTAATCTTCTGCTCTGCATCAGCTTTAACGCGACGCTGTTGTGCTGCTTTTTGCCGCTGCTCGCGCTCACGTTGTTGCTCAATCTTGCGCTGCTGGCGTGCCCGGGCTTCCTGTGCGGATTTGGTTTTGGTTTCATCAATCAACTCAGCCTTCACGGTTAATTGCTGCGGCATCTGCCGCGGAACCGAAAAGGTGCTTAACGCGAATGCCATTGCAAAAATCACATGCAATACCAACGCGACAATAAGCCAGCCCCAGTATTCTTGCATAAATGAAGGTGAAGTTGCCACGAAACCTTTCGCGCCCGGAGACGCTTTTACTGATCCGCCAGCGGATCAAATTGAGCAGGGTCAGTCAAAAAACCAACTTTTGGGGCACCTGCTTTTTGCAACAAAACCATGCCAGTAACTACGCTGCCATGATTCACATTCTTATCAGCTTTTACCAGCACCGGTGTGGCCGGCTTGACCTTCAGCACTGCCGCAGCAAGAGCAACGATGTCCTGAGGCTCGAGGGGAGCGTCCTCACTGTCACCGACATTCAGATAAAACAGGCCGCCCGAATCAATAGACAGAACCAAGGGCTCCGAACTTTCTTGGTCCAAAGGCTCTGCATCAGCCTTCGGCAGATCCACCTCAACACCTTGAGTAAGCAGCGGCGCAGTCACCATAAATATAATGAGCAACACCAACATCACATCGATGTATGGCACGACATTAATCTCTGCCATTAAGCGACGGCTCCGACCAGCCATTAAGCGGGCCCCTGTCGGGACGCTATAGAGCGCTGCAAAATTGCCGCAAACTCTTCGCGGAATGTGTCATAGCGCACTTCAATGCGTGCCACCTGATCGGCATAGCGGTTGTAGGCAATAACCGCTGGAATGGCAGCGAACAATCCCATGGCTGTGGCAATAAGCGCCTCAGCAATACCTGGCGCAACCATGGCAAGGGTCGCAGACTGCACATTTCCCAGAGCACGGAAAGAGTTCATGATGCCGAACACTGTGCCGAATAAGCCAACGTACGGACTGGTCGAGCCTATCGTAGCCAGTGTTGACAGCTGGTGATCAAGTCTGTCCATCTCCCGCATCTGCGCAACGCCCATGGCGCGCATTGAGCCTTCAATAATTTTATCAGGCTCTTGACCCCCTTCTTGGGTCAGCCGTCTGTACTCGCGAAAGCCACTTTCAAAAATAGCAGCCATATCAGTCGATGAACCATCAGAGCTGCTGATCGACTTGTATATAGAACCAAGATCGCCACCCGACCAAAAGCTCGCTTCAAACTCATCAGCGCCATCTCTGGCCTGTCGCAGCACGCTGCGCTTCTTCATAATAATGGCCCATGACGCAATCGATGCTGCCAGCAGCATCACCAAAACCAGCTGTACAATCAGGCTCGCGCCCAGTATCAGTTCAATCACCGACAAATTGCCATTCATTGGCTAACATTCCCTTTAGTCATCGCAAAAAACCCAATAGCCGAATACAAAATCAGCTGTTACTGCCACTCTGTGCCACATTTAAAACCTGCTTCAGCGTGTCGGGCAAACGACGCGCCTTCAACGTGCTTGCATCTATGCATACCGCGACACACTCGGCGCTGGTGAGCAGCTCACCTGCCGCTGTGTCAAGGCGCACTTCCTGAGCAAATACAATTCTAATACCACGTATTTCCTTCACCCGTGTCATTACCACAACCTGCTGATCGAGCAACGCCGGTTTGGTGTATTTGACCGCTGTGCTCACCAGACTGAAAAACAGACCGTGCTTACGATGCAATACCTCCTGCGTGATGCCGTAATTACGCAACCACTCAGTCCTCCCACGCTCCATAAAACGCTGATAATTTGCGAAGTACACTATGCCCTGAGCATCGGTATCCTCGTAATAAATGCGCACCGAATGACTGTGCCACTCGCCACTCAAACTATACGTTCTCGTCACTGAACAAATTATCCGCAGGTATTGCTGGAACAGCCAAGCCAAAATGACGGTAGGCCAATTGCGTAGCAACGCGTCCTCTTGGCGTACGCATCAAAAACCCCTGTTGAATCAGATACGGCTCCAACACGTCTTCGATGGTGCCCCGTTCTTCGCCGATAGCGGCGGCTACTGAATCGATGCCGACGGGACCACCAGCAAACTTCTCAATGATCGTGAGCAGCAGCTTTCGATCCATAACATCGAAACCGTACGGGTCGACATCGAGCATATCCATGGCAGCCGCAGCAACTTCACCAGTGATCCGACCCTCAGCTTCTACTTCGGCATAATCACGCACACGGCGCAATAGGCGATTTGCTATACGCGGAGTGCCACGTGCACGAGCAGCAATTTGTGCCGCGCCCTGCTCATCCATTTCAACACCAACAATGCCGGCAGACCGTGTGACGATAGCGTGAAGATCAGCCACATCGTAAAACTCGAGTCGCTGCACAATACCGAAGCGGTCGCGCAATGGTGACGTCAGCAAACCGGCACGAGTGGTCGCACCCACCAGCGTGAAGGGTTTTAGATTGAGCTTAATAGAGCGTGCTGCCGGCCCCTCCCCAATCATGATGTCGAGCTGATAATCTTCCATGGCTGGGTAGAGCACTTCTTCAACGACCGGGCTCAGCCGATGGATCTCATCAACAAACAAGACATCGTTCGGCTCAAGACTCGTCAAAATAGCGGCGAGGTCGCCTGGCCGCTCAAGTACCGGCCCTGAGGTATGCCGAAGGTTTACGTTCAACTCTTTTGCAATAATGTTTGCCAACGTCGTTTTGCCGAGCCCCGGCGGACCAAAAATCAAGGTGTGATCCAAGGCCTCGGACCGCTTGCGTGCCGCCGTGATGAAGATGTTCATCTGCCGTTTGACGGCAGCCTGCCCGATATAGTCCTGAAGCGACTGGGGTCGCACAGCTCTATCGATTACAACCTCTTCCTGTGTCTGTGCGGCACCAATTAAGCGCTCTGATGGATTATCCATAGGGGTATCCTGCATTCAGCTTGCTAAAAACACTCATTTTGAGCGGACCTTATCGGAGACGGTCGAACTCAGTGCAGCCTGCAATATCTGCTCGGTTGTCTCAAGGCCTTCTGGCACGCCATCGAGCATCTTGCGGGCCTCGGACGCTTTGTACCCCAAACTCACTAATGCATGAAAAGCCTCATGGGATGTGCCTCCGGCTGACGCTCCGGGCTGACTAAGCGGTACGCTATCCATCAACGGCTCAACACGATCACGCATATCAAGAATCAGCCGCTCGGCGGTTTTACGACCTACCCCTGGGACTTTACACAACGCCGCGGTATCTTCCTCCTGCATACAGCGGGCAAACTCATCCACGCTAACGGCTGACAAGATACCAAGCGCCATCTTTGCCCCGACACCATTTACCTTTATTAGCGCGCGAAACAAGGACCGTTCGGATGCGGTTAAGAACCCATAAAGCGTATGTTGGTCTTCGCGAACCACCAAATGGGTGAGCAAAAGAAGCTCAGCTCCGGTGTTTGGCAAATTAAAAAACGTGGACATTGGCGCATCAATTTCATAACCAACACCATGGACATCGACAAGCACTTTAGGCGGCGTTTTTTCGATTAATAAACCACGTATAAAACCAATCATTGCGCGCTTACTCCGTCATCCGCGCCCTGCAGCAATAGCCCGATAGCGCGACTGTGCGCGTGGCAAAGCGCCAGTGCGAGGGCATCTGACTCATCGAGGGTAAGCTTGCCTTCATAGGACAACAAGACGCGAACCATATGTTGCACCTGCTCTTTGTCGGCATTGCCGCGACCGGTAATCGACTGCTTCATTAAACGGGGCGCGTACTCATGCACAGGCAGATCGGCATCGAACGACGCACAAATTGCAGCGGAGCGCGCCTGCCCAAGCTTCAACGCACTATCGGCATTACGCGCAACAAACACTTTTTCTACGGACAACTCGTCAGGCTGATACTTGCCAATGACTGCGCGCATCTCGCGAAATATATTCCGCAAACGCTCGGCGGGATCAGCAGAGGTATTTTTGATGCTCCCATGCGCCACATACACCGACTGCTGACCATTTGTGTCAATAAGACCATAGCCGGTTAAGCGAAAGCCCGGATCTATTCCCAAAATTCGTACTGCAGCGGTCAAATCAATCCTTTGCTAAGCGTGGCGGTAAAACAAAAAATAGAGCGAGGCACAGCTACTCATCCAACTGCGCTAAGACGTCATCAGAGATGTCCGCATTGGAATAAATATTTTGCACATCATCAAGGTCTTCAAGGGTATCAAGCAGCTTGATCATTTTGCTGGCATCATCAACATCAAGCGTGGTGGATAAATCGGCACGCATGGTGATTTCTGAGAGCTCGGCAACACTGCCTGAGGCAACCAGCGCCTCATTGACAGTAATGTAATCCGCAGGGTCTGTCAGCACGTCAACTGAGCCATCGTCGTTAGTGACTACATCCTCAGCACCGGCTTCCAACGCCACTTCCATAAGGGCGTCTTCATCAATACCTGCGGGAAAGCTTATTAGGCCAACCATCTTAAACATGTAACCCACCGAGCCATCAGCCCCGAGATTGCCGCCGTGCTTAGCGAAACCATGACGGACTTCAGAAACTGTGCGATTGCGATTGTCAGTAAGGCATTTGACCATTACAGCAACACCGCCGGGGCCATAACCCTCATAAGTCACCTCGAAGTAATCATCGCCATCGACATCGCCTGAGCCCTTCTTCAGCGCTTTCTCAATTCGGTCTTTTGGAAGGCTCTGCGCTTTGCCCTTATCGATAGCCAACCTTAACCGCGGGTTAGACCCCAGGTCAGGGCCGCCGGACCGCGCTGCTACCGTGATTTCGCGAATCAGCTTGGTAAACAATTTACTGCGCTTTTTATCCTGAGCACCCTTGCGATGCTGAATATTAGCCCACTTACTATGACCCGCCATTGATCCACATCCATCACTATAGCGATTGGTCCGGGCGGAACCGCATTACGGTTCGCGCACAAAAACAAGCCCCACCCATAGAACCCGTCAGCCGCGACAACCCGGCAATTGCACAATCGCATTCAACAACAAGGGGTCATAATAAACCCTTATGCACGGGGCATACAGTCGAATTACTGGCTGGAGTGAAGGAAAATGCTGGGGTTCGTATCAGGCATGATTGATTCAGGGCGAAGCGCACGGGTGCAACAGCCTGCAATTGATGAAAACGGATCTCGCGAACAGCTGTTGTGCTTGCGCCGCAGCAGCCGCGGCTCGCGCTGTCAGCTTGAAATCAAATCGATTGAGCGTCCTGTCGCTGACCAGCGGCCGCACCCAGTGTCGTCTGTGTAAGCCAACCTATTAAACATATATTCGTTATTTAACAGACAGATAGCGCTTTAAACTAATGCGATATCAACACTGCAATCAGGGCCACTTGGCCTAGCGCGAACCCCTCTCCGGACCGGCCCGCTTTGATAAGCACGCACGCAGCAGCTTGAACAGCATTGATGCGTAGCGCTTGGGGGGTAAAAATGGATTGGTCGCCAGGGCCTTCGACACAGCACCAACGCCTTGCGCCACCCGGTTTTCTATCAGGTAGCGCTCACCCTGGCGAAACGCGTAATAAGCGCGGATATAGCTGGCGGTGAAACGGCCTTGCGCCTCAATCAATGCCCTATGCTTGTTAAGCAGCTGCCTGTCGCATTCTGCGCTGAGATCTGCAATACCTTTTTCGACATCAATAAACAACTCAACGGCTGGTTCGGTCAAGCACGCCAGCTTGCCCTGCTGCAACACGCGCAAATAAAAATCGACATCCTCGCCTCGAATCAGACTGGCATCAAAAAGCCCCACCGCATGGAGTACGTCACGACGAAAAATAAAGGTGGGTGTCCAGATGGTAAAGCGACCCAATAGATAATCGGGCAAGACATCACCCTGATATTCGGGGCGGGTTTCGCTGCGCTCATTAACCCCGCCCTTCATGTTGACTAATGCACCGGTGTAGCCGGCAACCCAGTCAGGCCCAGCCTCATCCAGCTGCGCGACTTGATCAGCCAACTTATGGGGCAGCCATTTGTCATCACTGTCAAGAAAAGCAATGAACTCGCCTACAGCCTCTTCTAACCCCGTGTTGCGGGCTCCGGCGGCATACCGATTGGTGCTGTGCTTAAAATATCGGACTCGCGGGTCGGAAAACCCGGCGACGATGGCTTCGGTATTATCGGTTGAGGCGTCATCGACAATAATCAACTCGAAATCGGCCAAGCTTTGTGCGAACACGCTCTGAACCGCACGCGGCAGCAAGTCTGCGCGATTGTAGGTGGGAATAATGACACTGACTCGAGGCACGCTGGACCTGCTCAGCTTTTCGCCGGCGACCGCGGCTCGCCAGATGAGACTTTTGAGCTCATTTGGGAGGCACGCCCAGAACTCAAGAGTTCACGCCAGTTCAGGGTAATAAACACTGCAAATAGAGCAAACAAGGTCAGAACTATCTTCCGAATGTCATTATGCGACCACTGCGCAAACCCAATAATCGTGATGTAGGGCACAGCCCGAAGCAACTCCATAGCAACATGCTTCCAAAACAGAATCATTCGCACGCCACTGATTTTAATCAGCCAATAACACTGCACAAACCAGAAGACCGCGCCGGAAATACCGAACAATGCAACGGCAAGGAACACGTCGCCAAGAACACCGCCGATAACCAAAGACAGTAGACGGGTTATAAAGAGCACACTGTTAAAAACCAGCTTATCGGCCTGCCGCTCTAGAACACTAAATACCTCAGAAATGGGCGAGGCGATGAAGGCCAACATTAACCATGGGCAAATCCAGCGCAAGAATGTGCCTGCGAAGTACCATTGATCGCCGAGGATAAAGCCCAGCAGCTCGGGAGCGGCTATCGCCACCATAATCATTGGGGTGACGCTCAGCCGCAACAAGCGATTAAAAATTGCCAGCGTAAAGCCATCAAGGCGTGAACTTTGCGATGCTACCTGCGCTAACGGGAGATAAACCTGAGCAATAGCGCCCCCCACAACCTGCAATGGCACAGACATAACCCGATTAGCGACGGAGTAAAGCCCAACCCACTGTGGAAGAAAAAACACACCCAGTACAGCGATGGGCATTTCACGCGAAAAATTATTCAGCGCGCTGGCCGGCAGGTCAAACTGCGGAAAGCGGATGTAGCGCTTAGCCAGGGCCAAAGCGCGACGCAGGTCCAGAGCAGGAAAGATACGTGCGCCATCAGCACGCAAAGTGCTGATCAAAAGAGTAAAGAAGCCCATAAACCGGGCAACATAGGGCCCTATCATCAAGCCGAACAAAGCCCCTGGAAAAATCATCGCTAAGCCCAACTGCACCGACGATAGTGTGCCGCTATCGGCAACGCGTGCGTAACTGATTGCTGCAAAGTCATCCCTGCGCGACTTCCACAAGCGCAGCGAGGTAAACATCCCAACAGACCAGATACAAAAACTCGACCATGGCAGCCACGGCGCTAACTGAGGAGCGCCTAAAAAGTCGGCAATCTGAAACCCCCAAACCCAAAACACCAAGCCCAGCAGGACACTTGAAATAGTGGTGGTGATACAGGACACCAACAACAGGTTCACCGCATCGGTTTCATCGTCAGGGAGAATTATTGCCGCCTCATAGCGCCAGGTTGCCACCGGACCCAGCACCGCTATCACCATGGAAAGCAAGGCAAACACCCCGAAATCTGAAGGGGTAAACAATCTGGACAATATGGGTATAGCGGCAAAGGCGATAAGCCGAGACAATACCGTGCCCGAAAGAATGGCAATAATGCCGCGACTGAAACGATCATCTCGCGCGAGCATTTGCCTTACTGGCAAAACAAAAGTTTTAGCCGCCCAGTTCAAACTGCCGTTCCGCTAAAAACAAGCCCGTGCACACACCAAAAGATTGATTCGCCGACAAAACTGCCGCCCGCCGCACTTAAAGCTGAGGGTTTTCTGCCCTGAAGCAAAGCAGAGGTCGGTAGCGGTGGGCAGTAGGCCATATTTGATAAACTTTAATAAGTGGCATCGATTGCGACCGGAATCCCGGACCAATGCAGACAAGATAAGGCTTATCTGCTGGTCACAATCTACCAGAGATGCCGTAACAAATGTATTGCGCGGTTCACGCTTAAGGGCATGCATTTAGCGGAACAGTCCTTAGCAAACCAGCAATATGGGCAACACACAGCGGCGCAGGCGTCTCGAAACACTGACTAAGAGCAAAAAAATGATTATAAACAGCAAGATAAGTCCGGCAGGCAACACACTGCTCTTGACTGCCCCTGCCCTAAGCCGTATTGCCTTATCACCCCCTGCACTCCCTCCTATTGGGATTTGTTGACCGTTCCATCGAATCACTTATCGATTGAACTTTGCTAAAAACCCGATAGTCTTGCCGTATGCTAAACATAAACCCGAAAACCATTGATACCGGCAAAATCGTAATCGGCCTTGCCTTTGCTCTCGGGCTGGTCAACTATCTCGACAGAGTTGTCATCTCCTACGCGATCGGTCCGATCCAAAAAGACTTTGGTATCGACAATGCCAGCTTTGGCCTTGCAATGAGCTTGTTTGCGGCTGGAGCACTCGCCATTAATGGTATCTCGGGCGTACTTCTCGATCGCTACGGTGCACGACGGATTTGGTCTTTGGGACTTATCGTTTGGTCTCTCACGATGTTTCTGATGGGGTGGATTCATTATTGGTGGCTATTTCTTGCCTTTCGTGTGCTCTTGGGCTTCGGCGAGGGAGTTAATTTTCCGGCAATGAATCGTGCGATTGCCGATTGGATACCCCAGAAAAAGGCGAGCCAGGCCACCTCAATTGCGCTGCTGGGAGTGCCTTGCGCCTTGCTTATCGGTGGCCCTATCCTAAGCTGGCTGATCAGCCAGTTCGGCTGGCGACAAAGTTTCATGGCGCTTGGTATCGCCGGTTTTGCCATTTTCGTTGTGTGGCTGCTCTTGTACCGTGAACCGGGGAACACCAGAGCGCGCACAGCACCCACTCTTGCGGAATATGGCGACGTGCTGAGGAATCCAACGATCCTCGCCACCGCGTGGTCTTTCTTTGGATTTGGAGCGATTTTGTTTTTCGGAGTGACATGGGTTCCGGGTTATTTCGAGCATAAATTTGAATTGAATTTAATGACTATTGGCTGGTTCGCTACCATGCCCTGGGCGGTTTCGATCGTCGGGATGCTTGTCATAGGCACCCTTTCTGATCATTTATTTCGCGCCAGCGGCGATATCCGCCGTGCCCGCATTCACCTCATCTGGGTACTGCAACTTCTCGCTGCAGCGTCTTTTATTCCTCTGGCGTTTATCACTTCAAGCGATTGGGCCGTATTTTGGCTAACTCTAGGAATAGGTTTCTCGATGTCGGCAAACGGTCCCTACTACTCGATTTGTACCGATCTATTTCCGAAGTCAGCCGGTGCAGCAACCGGTATTATTGTCACCTTCTTCTCGGCTGCAGGTGTGCTGATTCCCTTTCTGGTCGGGTGGCTTACTGACTCTACAGCCTCGTTCGATACAGCCTTTTTAATGCTTTCCGGGATTGTGGGGTCCGGTGCGCTTGGGCTTCTGCTGTTTGCACGCCCGTCACCACCGACTCAACTGCGGCAATAGTTATTTAACAATGTTAGTTATCAGTGGTGCTAAGCAGTTACTATTTAGACAAGCAACAGTCGGCGTTAAATAACCGCCTTTTGATAAAGCTGTCTTCCGATAGCCACCAGATACCAACAGCTTATCGGCGCTTCCGTTGACACGGTTTAGTCGCATGCTAGGATCAAATAAAAGTCACTTAGCTCTGCAAGGAAACCAACCATGAAAAAAAATGTCTGCGAAAATCTGCTCGAGATTCTTGCCAGTGCTGGTGTCAATAAAATTTTTGGCGTCACCGGTGATGCGCTAAACGGGTTACTGGAAGCGATACGCAAAGATGATCGATTCGAATGGATCGGCGTTCGTCATGAAGAAAATGCAGCCTATATGGCCTATGCGGAATCCGAAATCACCGGAGGAATCGGGGTTTGTGCGGGCACCGTAGGCCCAGGCGCATTGCATCTGATTAATGGGCTTTATAATGCCAAGCGAGAGGGCGGCGGCGTTGTTGCCATCACCGGCCAAGTAGCCCACTCCGAAATGGGCACTGGCTACTTTCAAGAAGTGGACCTGTCCAAAATGTTCAGTGATATTTGCTCCTATCAGGCCATTATCAACACACCGGAACAAATGCCACGACTGGCCGAAATCGCAGTCCAAAAGGCGTTAATTGAAAGAGGTGTTACCCGAATTGAACTTCCCATCGACGTCACCTTAGCCAAGGTTAAAAGTGAGCATTTCATGCACCCCCTAGTGCTGTCACCCTCCACGATCAGTCCACCGGCTGCGGCCATTCAAAAAGCCGCGGAAGTTATCAACGCGGGGAAAAAAGTGTCGTTTTTCTGTGGCGTTGGCTGTCGTGACGCGAAACCCGAGGTCCTCCAGCTCGCCGAAAAATTGGGTGCACCGATTGTCCATACTCTGCGGGCAAAAGATATTTTTGATTACGGAGATGGCAGCGTTGTCGGACTCACCGGCTTAATTGGCAACCCCGCGGGGTACCACGCCATCTGGGATTGTGATGTTCTGATCATGCTGGGAACCAATTTTCCCTACGATGGATTCATTCCTGGCGGGATCCAGATCGTTCAAGTAGATAGCAAAGTAGAAAATATTGGGCGGCGGGCACCGACCAGCGTGGGTTTGATCGGCACAATTAAAGAAACAGTCCGAGCGTTGGAGCCTCAAGTGGAAACACGCTCTCCCGGTAAGTTTCTAACCGAACTGGAACGGATGCGGGACAAGTGGCTGCATCAAATGGACAAGCAGGCTGATCTGTCGCGGACCGATGAGCCTTTGCATCCGCAGATCTTTGCCAAAGCCATTAGCGATCATGCTTCCGATAACGCTATTTTTGGTGTCGATGTTGGCGAGTGCATCGTCTGGATTGCACGCCAGGTGAGAATGAATGGCCACCGCCGCATGCTGGGCTCATTCAATCACGGCTCACTTGGTGCTGGGTTGCCGGTCGCCATCGGCGCTGCCTCGGTCGACCCCAAACGTCAGGTCTGGGCGTTCTGTGGCGATGGCGGTTTTGCCATGTCGATGCAAGATTTTGTGACGGCGGTGCGCTTTAAATGGCCCATCAAGGTCATCATATTTAACAACTCAGAACTTGGTTTTGTGAAGATGGAAATGGAAGTCGCTGGCCTTCCCCTGAACGAAGAAGCCACCGGTTTACTTAACCCCAATTTTGCTGATTTCGCAAAAGCATGTGGTGGTGATGGGGTCCGCGTGGAGCATGCGGCGGACATTATCCCGGCGGTCAAACAAGCGTTGGCCTCCGATAAACCATTCATCATCGACGCTATTGTCAGCCCCGGCGAATTGACGATGCCTCCTACCGTAGCGATAGATGAGGCTTGGGGTTTTGGTATATCCAAAGTCAAAGAAGCCATCATGGGGATCAAGGGAGATCACAGTCAGTGGCAGGGTTGGCGAGACGAGTTCAAGGCTAATATTTAAGCTCGCTAAGAGACCAGAAAGGCATCAGAACTCCCTGCTTTGGCGAGAGGCCCAAGCATGGCGAACCGGTGGCCCCCGCTGTGATAATGAGTCGCGAATTATAACGGCTGTTGTTCATGACTGAACCATAGCTTTCGTCTCTTTAGCAGCTGCAAAGCATGAATAACGCAAGCTGGACAGTCTTCGTCCAAGCGCTCACCGTGATAGAGCGCGCGAAACCCTTAGCCTGGCTGCGAAACGGGACCTGTGCGCGAATCCTATTTGGTCGGGCTTGGAGCAGAAGTTTCCATGGCGACCTTTACCGCCTCTTTAGCCATGGCTATAAATGACTCTAAGGAACCCGTGTTGGTTCTGAACGACTCGCCCTGAACCATCACCAGCCCCTCTCCAAGCAGCACCTTCGTTTGACTATCAACAATCTTGCTTTCAACCAACAACGTGGGTGTTTTTTGGGTCACACCACCCGCATAAGCAGCCGCATTTATAGCCAGACCGATCGGTGTAAAGCTCCAAGGGTTAAGGCCATCAGCTGAGCTGTTAGCGCCTGTAATGCCCACCGAAAACCGTGCTACCCCGGGCCCCGGCTCAGTCACAATCTTTACCGTCCCTCTGCTAAGAATGGCTTTTTCCATAGAATCTTGCAAAGCTTGCTTCACTTGTTGAATCGTTTCTTCAGTCACTGTCTTGGTGACGTCTTGATTCAAATAAATAGGATCCAGAATGACGCCGGTATAGGCCGCCTGATCAACGTCTGGCTTCCGATAACGATAAATCCGTGCATCGCGTGCAGCAGTTGATACTGGACTAAGGACCGCATAGTTCGACAAAAAACCAGATTCCGGCATTGGCTCACTGGCTAATTTCGGAGCGCTGCTGCATGCAGCTATTAATGCAGCAAGACAAACCACTGAAACGAGCGCGACTTTAATCTTCATTGCCTACCCCTCTAGACGGACTTATTTAACGCAGCTAATTTAAGTGCCTCCAAGCTACACTAAAAACAAGGCGCATCCAATACCACCTATGAATGACGACTGGGTTCATCATCATTGTCTAAACCACAGGGCAATGACGCGGCCACGCGTGAATCCCCGCTCGAGTAAATAACCTGCGCGCAGTTCCAGTGAATGTCTCGACAATACTCAGCATCACTAAAACGGTTTTTTGACGCTACTGTACCAATCTGCCGTCATTTCCTGAACGATGCGTAATTGATCCGGGGTGAGGCGCTCGCGTGCCGCATCCAGATTTGCTGAAGCACCGGGATGACCCTGCATTGCCGCCAAAGTCCACCACTTTACAACGGCTACCTCATCCTGCTTTAAACCCTCGCCACTGAGGTAGCAAACACCCAGATTAAACTGCGCTTTAGCATGCCCCTCGTTAGCAGCCTTCAAAAACCACTTTGCAGCCGCCGCAAAGTCAACATCACCACCCTCGCCCACGTAGTACATAAGACCGAGATTAAACTGCGCGTCTAGGTTGCATTTCTCTGCGGCTTGAGCGAACCATTTCCGCGCGGCAATATCATCCTGCCGAACACCATCACCGGCATTAAGCATGAGCGCCAAGGCAAAAGCCGCCTCAATATGACCCCCTTCAGCAGCAGCTAAATAGCCTTGATAAGCGCGCCCTTTATCTGCCTCGACACCCTCACCAAGATCGTAGCGTTTTGCCAGTGCAAAAGCGGCATCGCAGTCCCCTGCAGCTGCAGCCCCTTGCAACATCGATATACTCTCATCGCTTGTCTGAATCATGTTTACAGTCTAGTTGGGGGTCGGCTTCGAAAGCAAGACGCAAGGTTTCTGTGGCCGTTATAACAGGCACAGATTTCAATACAGCAAATCACTCAGCACGCGACTTCGGCAAGCTATTTTGTGCAGCCACAAAGCAATGCTCCGCGGCCGTTACGCTGTGGCAAACATCAGAGCGCTTAAGCACTTTAAGGGATCAATGCTATTCTAGCCTTATCGAGAGAACTACGGCGACCGATCTTTGAGACGATACTCCTGAACCAACGCCCAACGCCCGAATGGCTCTGAACGTTCCATCACATACTCCGGGCTGAGCAGCTCCTCGACATTACGGCTGTTGTATTCAGTCTGTGCGGTATGGGCCAGCACCACCCATAACCGCTCACGTCTATCGGCCAGCTCAAGCATTCGATTGCCTGATCCAGCTGTTTCTACCCCGGCAGCTCCGGCGTTAGCGTTTTGTGCAAAAAAAGCACTCGGGCCGACCAGAGTTTCAAGCCTCAGATCATTGCGTTTTGAGTAATAACGGTAAGCATCAATAATGTTGTCGTTGTGAATAAATACGGCATCGACGCTGTCCGCTTGCGACTCGACATACTCAGCCACTGAAGACCATCTGGTTTTGCTCAACGTGGTGTAGTAGCTATAAAGCGGCCCTGCCTGCACCAGAGCAATCATTGCCACAATAACAATAGCCAGACTTTGCTTACCTGACCGTCGCGCGAGATACGACAAAGCCAATGCCACCAGCAAATACCAAGCCGGCGATGCGCCAATTGTATAGCGCCAGTAATAGATAGGCTGTGACACCAGCGACACAGCAAATGGAATGAGGTTGGGCAACGCAAGCCACAGCAGCAAAAAAGGCAGTGGGCTTACGTCACTGGGCTGTTCGGACTGCCCCACCATCTCTGTGCTTCGCCAAAGCCAAAGCGTGGCTCCGCAAAGCAAAGCCGCACCGCAGATCAACAAAGCAAGATTTCCGCCTGCGTAAAACTGCAACGTCTCCAACAAGCTATAGAGTGTTGGCCGGCTTATCCAAAAGCCACTCTGTACTCGGGAGACCTGGCCTAAGAGCACGCCGAACCAAGGTAAAAACAAAAGCCCAACGCAAAGCTGCAATCCAAACCACCGCCGGAATGATACCCGCGCATTGATCCTGGAGCTTAGCCAGGTCAGCAAAACGTAAGCGTACTGGGCAACTAAAACAAAGAACCCGAAGATGTGACTGTAGAGCAATAAGGCGGTGGCCAGAACGTAGAAAAACCAATGTCGTTTGCCAGCATCATCACGGTATAAGCCTAGGAACGCGTACATCGACACCACGCTCAACCAGGCGGTAAGCGCATACATTCTCGCTTCCTGAGAGTAGCGAATCTGAAACACACTGATCGCAACAAAGAAAGCAGCCGCTAAAGCGTAGCGCCCCAGCTTAAGGCGAAGCCCTGTTAAGTAAACCATCCAGACTGTCAGCAGACCAAACACCACCGATGGCAATCGCAATACAAATTCTGATTCGCCCAGCACATTGACCGTTGCAAACAAAACATTAAAGTATAGAGGCGGATGCACATCGACCATAACGGTACTCATCATGCCACCGTAAGACATCGTTGCCTGAGCCCATGAGAACGACTCGTCAAGCCAGAGGTTTTCATCAGCCAGGCCATAAAATCGCAACAAGGTCGCCAGTGCCAACAAAGCGATTATCCAGCCCTTATAATTTGACAGTTGCTGCATAAAGACCCTCCCGCCTAGTGATTAAAACCCATTGCGAACCATCCTCGGTGCCAGCTTCTTACCGGCAATCGCTCAACAATAGCAGCTGCATCAGATTAACTGCATGACTCACCACTCAGATCACAAAACCACGATAAAAACTGGACTGTTTACTCATCCGGATTGGGGCCGAATAAACCAACGCCAAGCTTTCCCGAGATATAACGAATAGCACTGAGCGAGCGAATGCTATTGCCGGCCGCATTCAGGCGTGGTGAAAACGCCGCAATAGCAAACCTACCTGGCACAACAGCCACGATGCCACCGCCGACCCCTGTTTTAGCCGGCAATCCAGCTGAATACAGCCACTCGCCCGATTGATCGTAGAAACCAGCTGTGGCCATAATTGCCAGCAGCCCCGGAACATCCTTTGCCGGCATCACTCGCTTGCCGGTAATAGGATTTACGCCTTGATTAGCCAGTGTTGCCCCCATCACGCCCAGATCAAGTGCATTCACACCAATCGAGCACTGCCGGGTATAAACGCGCAGTGCTTCTTCGGGCTCGCTGTACAGTCGTTTGTAGTCATACAATAGATTGGCTATACCCCGATTACCCCATACATTTTCATACTCAGAGTCGTAGACATCTTCAAGCACCGTTAATTTAGTGCCAGCAAAATCACTGATATTTGCTAAGACTTGGTTCCAACGGTCCTTCTCCGACTTTGCATCAACCATGCTTACAGTGGCGATAGCGCCAGCATTAACCAGCGGGTTCACCGAACGCGCCTTGTGAATCTCTAATGACAACTTCGAATTGAATGGCAGCCCGGTGGACTCTAAGCCTATTTTTTCTCGAATGGCATTAGGCCCCTGCTGCTTCATCACCAAAGCTGCAGTAAACGGCTTTGATACAGACTCAATCGCAAATTTGTAGTCCACATCGCCCGCCGAGTAAATGGCGCCTTCCCGTGTAACGATAACAACACCGAACAGATCGCTGGGTGTCTCGGCAAGAATGGGAATATAATCTGCATTACTGCCTTCATTAAGACCTTTGTACTTTGCGTACGCTTCATCAACAACCGACTGGAAAGCAGCTGGCGTAATGCCCTCTGCAATCGCAGAGCTGGCAAGCATAAGGGCAACTGCGACTGCCGCAACTGCATTTTGAATTAGTTTGTTCATCCTGCTTTCCTTTGGAGATAACGCCCATTAATTGTGAAATCGCCGACCTCTAAACCGCTACCAGCGACCTAGTCTTTAGCAAACAAGTTCGTGTTAGAAAAGCTGTACCTCACGGACAGCTGAACACGTTTATCATCATTACTTGCGCCGCTTAAATCCTCCAGCTTACCCCACAGAAACTCGGCTCCCACCATTAGATGTTTGGTGGGGTAATGCAGCAGATTAACCAGTGCGTACTGGCCTTTCCTGAATGTCTCTGGCCCCTGACCGCTGGTGTTGTCGACCTGAGTTGATGAGTAACCTATTGAACTGCTCCAGCGATCGCTCCACCAGCGATCATAGAAAGCCGAAATACCGAGCAACTTGACGAGCTCAAGGTCTGTACCGGGTGCAATTTTTGGTGGATTACCCGGAAGCGGCGCAAGGCTCGGGGCCCCATCCATGCCACCGTCATTAACATAGCTGGCGATAGCCTGCCCGTACGCAACGCCGGCGCGAATAGCGTCTTTTTCCAACACATTAATGACGGTGGTTAAATTTAGCCCCCAGCCCACATCTGACCGCTCATAGGGGGTCTCGACACCAGGAGTAAGCTCAACGACACCCTCAACGGCTATGTCGCGCAGAATGCCGGCAAGCTGCACATGACCAAAGCCATACGTCTGACGGAAGTGAGCTGTTAAATCGGGGAGATCCTGCTTGCTACGAGCACCGCCAAACTCAGGCACCGTCCGCAGCTCTCCAACATCGATATCATCACTGGGTTTCTCAAGGGCAATAGCAAATGTCGAGGCACCTTTTAGCGGTGTCCAGCGGAGCTGCCAGTTACGCACATCAATCATGCCGGAGGGGCCCCAGTAATCAATAGAGTTTGGCGCGATGCCGCCGTCCATAAACACCGAATTAGTTAGCCCTGCCAATACCTGACCATACTCACTGTAAGCATGCAGCAAACGGAAGGTTGTCTCACCGGCCTCATTGCCGACACCGAAAAGATCAAATTCGACGCGAAAAAAGACATCGCCATTATCGGTCGGCAAATTGCCCTTAGCGCCAAGCAGGGTCTGCTTAACACTGAATACGGACTGACTCTCACTGCCATACTCGCTTCTATCGATGATAATTTTCGAGGGGCG
>JAQWPD010000105.1 GCA_029245525.1 Gammaproteobacteria bacterium
CCAGATTTAAATACTTGGTTTAAATCTATCTCTATATAATTCGTGCGGTTCGCATAATTGGCTATCTTCATGCGATTGTTCTTGAGGTCCTTTAAGTTAACCCACTGCGTATAATCAGAAACAATCTGTTTGCCTGCAGTAGTTCTAGATACCCCTTTTGGTATATCCACGTTATTGAGCAAATGCGCCATTAATTGCAAGGCATCACCGCTTTCATCAGGCTGATACGCGAAATAGCTTAGATAGGCTGCTCGCACAAAACGACCTGGTGGGGTGTAATCTGCTGAGAGCCCAATCAATCCTCCGCCCTGACCAATTTCCGTAACATTAGTCCCATTCACAACTAACGAAGTTGTCGCGGTATCCGTTAGCGAAAGATAGTTGCGAACATTATTAATATGCCAGTCATACGTTGGAGCATTTGTCAGCACATTTGTGACGTTGTCGTGGATGACCATTTGGCCTTTAACAAACTCCACAATCATGCTGTCACCGCTGCGATCGGTCAAAACAAAATGCAACAATGGTGCCGTTGGCGAGCCCTTGACCTCACTGGGGTTGTACCAAACTTTATAGTTTGGCAACGCCGCTCTTAGTTCTCGTACAGTGCTAAACATGCCAAGCACTAAGCTGCCAAAGTTTATAATCGAGACATACTCATCGTCTTGAGGGGTTACTTTTTGAAATTCGGTGAAGCCGGGTAAAAAATTCCCACTGAGACCCAGGCCAGCTTCATTTTGCCCCTCGAGAATCGCTGGAGACCCTATTATTACTGCTGGATAAATACCGACAAATGCATACTTGCTCGACAGTGTTTTTGATGGCAGATTAAGAAAATCTGGGGCACTAATTAATACAGGGCTCCCTTGAGGTTGAGACATTAGAGTCCATTTCATATCAACAGGCCATTCCATGGTGCGACCCGCGATAACTGTGCCGTCTTTAGCTTTTAGATTAATCGCCGTGCAGGCGTTTGCTAGCGGAGCAAAAGTAATCGATATCGCCACGATGCTGCTTAGAAACTTTTTCATAAGATGCCCAATAATCAGTGCTTTAATCGTTATTAACCCTATCCCCATTTATACATCTGTGCCAATTTATTGCAACGATTGACTCCATTGCTGCCGAGCTTCTGTCACTCCACGATGGGGACAAGGTCATGGGACCGATGGTTTTATTCAACCCTGAGCGGATTACCAAGCTCCCAGCTGCAGTCTTGTCTGCGATTATTTCGTCTGCATTAGCGCCGGGCAAGTTCCAGCCGAGATCAGAACAATCAGAATCTGATAATTACGCCGGCATTAGCCTGAGCCTGTATCAGTAAATTTCCAGAGGTTCGAATGGCGCAGGTTGCGCCATTACTGCCACCACTGCAAAGCCATGAACTATTGCTTCTGATAAAAGCGCCTAAAGCACGAGCCTCAAGTCTTATGCCAATCCGCTTGGTGGGGAAAAATTTATAACCGCCACCTAACGTAAATGCCACTGCATAATCACTGTCGCTGGCTTCTGGCTTTATACGCACACCTCCGAGGGTTGCAACAAAAAAGGGTATCGCACGTTTGCTGCCCTGCCCCAAGTACGTTCCGCCCAGCTGCAGCGTATCCAGCTTGACACCCGGCCCACCCTTAGCCAATTCAGTATCTTGGTGGTTATAGTAAAGCTCCCATTCTGTGGGCGCCTTCGATGGCCAGTTCAATGCAAAGCCATAGCTCATCGATTCCTGCAGCCGATAGCTTGTTTCCTGCTCAGTATTTTCACGAGCATCGACCTCACCACCTAGGGTGTAGCCGGCAAACGGGGTCAACTGAATACCACTGTCTGTTCGCTGCTGCGCCATTGCTGGCAATGCAGCTGCTAACAAACACAGCGCCATTACACATCGAAACATCGGCAACCACCTAACCCATTTAAAAGCTAATTAATCTGCACAAAAATAGGGTCGAAATCATCTCGCATACTAGCAATAGTCCACCCCTCCGCACGAGCTTTCTGCAGCGCAATCTCGGCACCATTAGTGTAACCATACTCACGCTCGTCATCGTCATGACTAAGTAACAAAACAAAACCGTCATGCGCCGCTGTATAAGCAAGCATTTCCAGATCTCCATCAGAGTTTCCAACCGCAAACACCGGAGGACGACCAATATGCAAATCAATATTTAAAACTTTATTGGCTCCGACATTCATCGAAGCGTATTTTTTACCCCGCAGAATAAGGGGTGAATCATCGACAAACATATTGCTCCGACTCGAGCCAATAACTCGGTCTCGGGGAACGCCATACAGCAGCTCAGCAAAACCACGGATAAAACCCATATCACCGCCAGAAACAATAAACACGCGAAAACTGTGCCTCTCTAGATACTGAAGCAGCTCTAGCATTGGCAGGTAGCGAAGGTCTGCGTAGCGGGTATTGAACTCGGGGTGCAAAGAACGGGTAGCAAAATCATGACTAAGGGTCATGTAGTCGGCAGTTGTCATGCCGCCGCTTACCGCTGCCGACAACGTGCGCGCAGCCGCGTAATCTAAGCCCTCGAGATACTCTGTATCGTGCTCCAGGACCGCCTTAAAGGGCTGTTGTTCTTGCCATTCCGGATGATCCGCTGCCTGAGCATGGACTTGCTCATAAATCATTAAGAACTGAAAATACTCAGGGCGCTCGGCCCACAAGGTTCCATCATGATCAAAGACCGCTATGCGATCGGCCACCGGAACAAAGTGGGGACCACCCTCGGTTGTGGCGCCGACCACAAAATCAATGATGGCCGCCTTTACAGCACCCTCCTCCCAGGAGGATAAGACCTGAGGCTTGCTATCGACACAGCCCGCCAACAACACACAGGCTCCCAAGAGCTCAGCTAAGCGCATAAGTATTTAGCCAAGTCATAGTGCTGCCGGCCGTCTTCCCGCCGAAAAGCAATGGAGCAGGCAATCGGCGCCGTCAAAACCCTCATAAATTTAAGACCTGCCACACGAAACCTCACCGTTAACTGCGCAAGCAAACTTGCATCAGACTTTGGGGCTTAATATTGCGGTTACCGATGTGCCTTCACCGGGCTTGCTGGATATCTTCAACTCGCCACCATGAGCTTCAACAATACGACGGCACAGGTACAAGCCCAGACCAAAGCCCCCGGTATGACGACTGCGAGCAGGGTCTGCCCGATAAAAGGGCTCGGTAATCCGCTCTAGATCCTCCGATGAAATGCCTTCGCCATGATCAACAACCTTTACGAATGCTTTATCGCCGATCAGCCCGAAGCTTACCTGCACAGGCACCGAGCCATCGACACTATGGCGCAATGCATTATCAATCAAGTTTCTTAACAACAAACGAATAC
Organism: Gammaproteobacteria bacterium; assembly: GCA_029245525.1. GTDB lineage: Bacteria > Pseudomonadota > Gammaproteobacteria > Steroidobacterales > JABIQA01. The sequence continues at coordinate 3,345 of JAQWPD010000105.1, forward strand.
GCGTTATGTCGTAATCGCCATCCATGCTGTCCGATGGTCTGTCGAGCTGAATGCGCTCACTGCCACGCTGACCTAAATCGCCATTAATCACTTGGCTTGCAATATCCACAAGGTTCGCCGGTTCTCGACGTAAGCTGGCATGCCGCGTATTCAGCGCCTCGCTCTCGAGAATATCGCTAATAAGGCTCTCCATCTCTCCAATATCCTCAAGCACGCTTTGCTTTACCTTGGCGTCGTCAAGAAATTCAAGCGCCACTTTGGTGCGCGTTAACGGTGACCGTAACTCATGACTGATAGCCAACATCAGCTGACGCTTCGCTTCAAGCATCCCCTGCAGATCACTCGCCATGGTGTTTATACCGTCAGCCAGATCACCAAGGTCATCTCTGCGCCGTTTTCGGATACGGAAATCAAGATCGCCGCCGCCGATACGCGCTGTTCCCTCCTGCATTGCCTGAATAGGATTAATCAGGAAATTTACAGCAAGAAAACACCCCAGCAACACCAGCAATCCAACAACACTAAATATAAGGGTGCTGTTGTATATAGGTAACGGCTCATTAGCAATTTTTGGCGAGACAAAAACAATTTCATAATCGCCCTGTATCAACTTCACATACGCATGCTTTTGATAACGAGCGAACTCGACTTTCTCCAACTGCTTAACCCAGTCTTCCATATCGCTAAGGTTTGCGTCGCTGAGGTCAAGTAACGAGAGCGGCCCGAATGGAATCTCATCCAACGGTGGAAAACGCTCATCAGAAGTCCAATCGATACCGGGGCCAATCAAGCGGATGTCGACAGGAATACGCTGGGTAATTTCTTCTGCACGGGCAATAGAGGGGGGTATGCCAATGTCTTTTAGCACGTAATCGGCATGCAACGAAATATGCGCACCGACAATTCGACGCAAGTAGTCACTGTCCTGAAACAACTGCAACGTAAAGCCAGCGGCATAGGTATATGCCATAGAAGCCAATAAGAACACAACAATCAGTTGCGCTGATA
>JAQWPD010000013.1 GCA_029245525.1 Gammaproteobacteria bacterium
TATTGCTCGTTTACTGAAACCAATCCCTGTTCTGGGAAGCAAATAGCCAAAACTGAAGTTAACCAGAATCGATGCCATCATCAACAAGAGATAGACAGGATTCCACCAGCCGTAAAAAAACAATGAGGCCAGGACCAACCAGACAATTGTGACCTCCCGCCCAAACAACCGGGATGTTGCATAAAAGCCAGCAAGCACCAATGGCAGAAAAACAAAAATGAAGATAGGGGAATTAAATAGCATCAGTGCTCATACAATAACGGCGCGATCCATGTCCGGCACAAAACTATCGCCAGTGGCTACCGTCAAAAAGTCCAGACACCTAAGGCTGGCATCCTAACACAACGGCGCAAATAGCTTAATGCAAGCAGCTTGAGCAGTGGAACAGAAGAAATTCACCCCATTGCCACTACCGGAGCAACTCTATTCAGGATACATTCAGCAACAAATGAAACTCGCGACTATTTCCCTTTGCTGCAGCATCGGTATGATGCCTGCCACGACTCACAAAGAGAGCAGCCATGACCCAAGCACGCACTAAACTCGCCGTATTCGACTTCGATTCCACGCTCGTCCAAGGTGAAACCATCGATGAACTCGCTGCGGCCTATGGCGTCGACGACAAAGTGTCCGTCATTACTCATCGCGCAATGAACGGTGAAATTGACTTCTTCGAGGCTCTCGCTTACCGAGTTAGTTTATTAAAAGGCATGGATTACAGTGCTGCGGTTGAAGTCTGCAGCAACCTCAAGCCAATGAACGGCGCCGCTGACCTTATTGCTCAGCTAAAAGACGCCGGCTACTACGTAGCAGTATTAAGTGGCGGTTTCACGCTAGGCACCGGCTACTTTAAAGATGTGCTCGGCTACCACTATCACGCCAGCAACATCCTGCATCAGGTAAACGGCAAGCTCGACGGCGCCGTTGGTGGTCCGATGATGTTTCAAAATTCAAAAGAAACTAACATTCTTGATTTGCAGAACCTACTGCAAATCAGTCGCAAGGACACGCTTGTGTGCGGTGATGGTGCGAATGATCTGGGCATGTTCAAACACGCTGACATAAGAATTGCGGTGGGCACGCGCGGGGTTCTGGATCAGCATGCCACCGCCGTGGTACCAAGTTCAGATTTGACCGAGGTTGCCGGATTGATTGGGTTATAGTTAATAGCCCTATCTGATCGGAGCGCTATTCGGGCATCTTTACGTTTTGCGTGGACAATAAGATGGGCAGTTAAGCCGATTCAAACACCCAGTTAATTCTCCGTTTTTTAGACATTACCTCTGCTAACACACAACAGTTGGAGTCCACTCATCGGTTAGCGTTCGAGCTAACCCAACACCATAAACACCATGCTATAGAGTCACACTGAACAGAGAGCCTTTTTAGAGAGACATCAATGCAACGCTATTGGGTAGCCTTTGCGGTCGTATTAATGGCCACCGCCTGCAGCAAGCAATCGACAACATTGCCGGAAGCCGTCGAGCAAGTAGGCGAAGGTGCCTTCTTATTTACGCACAATAATGAGCGCAGCCTATTCCTCGTCGATGCCGAGGGCGTAATCGTTACAGACCCTCTGGGCACGGATGCAGCACCCGCGTACAAACAAGCGATTGCGGCGATCACCGATGCGCCTGTTAAATATGTTGTCTATTCGCATTATCATTGGGACCGGGTTGCGGGTGCAGAAATCTTCTTGGAGGATGGCGCCCAAGTTGTCGCCCAAGACCGCTGTGCCGAACGATTCCTGGTTAATCCTAACCCCGACGTCGTCATGCCGGATATAACGTTTGACAAAGACTACGTTGTGAAAGTCGGCGACCAGCAGCTGAGTCTGAACTATTTCGGCCCCAGTCACGGAGACTGCCTAACCGTGTTCACAGTCGAAGATCAAGGACTGATACAGATTGTCGACCTGGTAAACCCTCCGGCTGCCGCCTTTCCCAAAAACCCCACCATCCCCTACATACGGCCGCATAACATACGCGAGTTTTTTCAAAGCACCATCGCACTTGCTGATGAGCGCAACATTGACACGGTCGTGGCGAGCCGCCTCACACCAGGTGCAGCTGACGGTGAAGGCTCATCGGCTACGGGCCCAGTCAGCATTGTGAATGAGCAAGCTGTTTTCTGGAATGTCATCTTCGAGGAAGCCAGCTCTGTCCGCGCCGCTGGCGGTGTAGGCATTGACGGCTTAGTGCGCTTAAAATACGTCGACCTCGATCAATTTAATGGCTATGCGGGGTATCGCAAGGAGGACTTACCGAGCATCATGCGCCGTGTATTTTCCTACTACGACATGGGCCGATGAGAAGCGCCATGCTGCAAAAATGGAGAAGGCGTTTTTACGTTATAGCCGTTGCTCTGACTATGGCTGCCACCGCACTCGCTAGCGGCCATAAAGGCCCTGCCTATGAGGGCCCAGATGCCCCGGTTCCGATGTTGATGCCGGGCACGAAGATACCCTTGAAACTATGGGAAACGGAGCAAGTGGCAGATGGCGTGTATGCGTTTCGCTACAGCTTCTATCGCACCGTATTTGTCGTAACCGATGAGGGCGTCATTGTCACCGACCCGATGACAGAAACCGCGGCTCCCATATTGCTTGATGAAATTCGCAAGATAACCGACCAGCCTATTAAATTCCTTAGTTATACCCACTCGCATAAGGATCATGCTGCTGGCGGAGAAGTTTTCAAAGCGCTTGGAGCTACGATCGTCGCACAGTCTCAATGTGCAGCAAACATCGAAGAGACGAAACCAGAACATGTGGTGCCGCCGGATATAACCTTTGATGAATACTACCAAATTGAACTCGGTGGAAAATCTGTCGAGAGCTTTTTCTTCGGGCCATCGCACGACAACTGCTTGGTGGTGCAAGTTATCAACCCGGGCAATTTGTTGTTCCTTGTCGATATCGCAAACCCGCCCGATGGCTGGACGATGTTCTACAACCCATCACCCTCAGAAGATCGGATCTGGAACATGGAGAATTTCTTCACGCGTCTGCAGAACCTAGTCGAAGAACGCGATATCGAAACGGTAATCGGGGGACACATGTCGGGCTCATTCGATCCGGAAACAGGACGGCCTATGCTAATGAAAGGCACAACAGGTTCAGCGAGGGTTGTGGCGGAAAAGAAGGCGCTGTGGATGGCGCTTATTGAAGTAGCGGAAGCTGAACTGGCGGCCGGAACGCCGCCCGAGGATGTGCCGGATGTCGTGGTCGAAAAACAACTCCTTGCTGACCAAATAAACGGTTACGACCCTGAGAAGATGCGCATACTGATGCGACGCATGGTCAATCTGTCCCTCACCGGCGAATAAGATAAGCGCTTTACGCAATAACACCGGTTTACCTCTACAAAGCGACGCATTATGGACTGCAGATTTCAGTCGATTTAACATCGCGAGTGAGGTATCGTTCGCCCTCAGCGCCAAGGGTGGTCTCAGGAAGCTGCGGATACAAATCGACTGTTTGATGGATGCTAGGGTTAACATTTATTATGAATTTATCTATTGCCGAGAACATTGAAGAGCCTTCCGATGAGCTCACTCAGGTTGCTCAAGAGGTTATCGCCGGGTTGTCGCAGTCACCCAAGCAAGTCTCACCAAAATATTTTTACGATGAAAAAGGGTCGGCGTTATTTGACGCTATCACTGAACTCGATGAGTATTATGTGCCCCGGGTTGAGAAGGCCATATTGGTTCGTCATCGCGCTGAAATTTGTGCGGCTATCGGTTCAGGCATGACGCTGGTGGAGCCCGGTGCCGGCTCCTGTGAAAAAATTCGCTGGTTATTACCTGAACTTGACCTGGCCGCGTATATACCCATGGACATATCGGGCGAACACCTTCAAGCAAGCGCCGTATCACTTAGTGATGATTACGCCGAATTGAAAATATCGCCACAGGTGTGCGATCACACCCAAGGCATAGATATCGACCTTGCTGCGGATGATGCGGCGCCGGTGTTCTTTTATCCGGGTTCATCGGTCGGCAATTTCGAGCCGGAGGCCGCGGTTGAATTTATGCGTGCCATGCGTGCACAAATGCAGGATACGGGCGGGCTGTTGATAGGCGTAGACACAAAAAAGGATGCCGACATTCTGCATGCTGCCTACAACGATTCTGCCGGCGTGACTGCCCAGTTTAATGTTAACTTATTGGACAACCTTAATAGCTTGCTTGAAGGCGATATCGACACTGATAAGTTTGCGCATCATGCACTCTACAACGCTGAGCATGGTCGCATCGAAATGCATTTACGCTGCATCGGAAGGCACTCGGCGCAATTAGCTGGGCATCAGCTCGAGTTTGATGAGGGCGAACTCGTCCACACGGAATACTCTTACAAATATCATCCGGATGAATTTATTGAGCTGGCCAAATCAGCAGGATTCGCCCCCGTTAAGGTGTGGCAGGATGAAGACCGCTGGTTTTCTGTTATGTATTTCGAACCCGTTTGACTGGCTGGCTAGATCACAAAAGCATCGACATTATGCGGAAGCCAGCGTTTGTCATCATCGAGGTGAGACGTTGCCTTAAGGTAGCTGAATATCATTGTTCGCAGGCCTGATGGTAACTTCCCTAAAGGTACCTGCGCGATAAAATCTGCAATACGACTGCCCTGCTCGGATTCGGGCTCGCAACACGATGTGATATCCAGCCTTGCCTCGATACGGTTTCGTTCGAAAGAAATGCCGCGTTTTTCGAGGTGCTTGCTCAAATCCTCACTAAACCAGCTTGAGCCGCCGTTCTCCATCTTCCAAAACGATGATGAAAGCTCATTCAGGGTATCGTTTGATGCAATCAGAATGATGAGTCTGCCCGATTCATTGACCAGATTTAAAGCCTTGTCGATTGCTCGTTCTGGATCGTCCATATAGTAGAGCGAATGCACCATCAAAACCCGATCGAAGCGGCGTTGCTCTGTACATCGTTCGAAATCAGTATTGAGCGTCTCTACGCGGGTATTTTGATCGCCTGCGAGCTCCATACTGGACATGAATCTTTCGCACTGCTGGGAGTCCGGCTCAAGTCCAACATAGGCAATGGTCGAAGCATGCGCCTGTCCGGCCGCAAGAACCTTCACATCAAGCTCTCCTGCTCCACAACCTATACTCAGAAACGAGGCACTATCCATGGGCATTTGAGGAATCATCTGGCCTGCAAACCATTCGAGAATGAGCTCCCGCTGATTGCTGGCGGCCTCATAGGTATGAAGGCAAGCTGAATAGCGATGCCCCTCTAGTGGTACGACATCCTTGAGCAGCGCCATTTCTTGGCGTATATCTTTAATATTCATATCGACTTAAAATTTTTCCCTGAATCTGGTTTCGCTTTGTAATTAATCTTGCGGTAGTGTCTATCTAATGTACACAGAAAGCGCCCTATTTGAACGCAGCCGACATTGGCCTGCTATTTGGTGACCGGTCATTCAATGCTTGAACTGAACCAAGTTTCCAAGAGCTACTCCGGTGTCTGCGCACTTGAGCGTTGTGACCTGTCAATCGCATCCGGACAAACGACCGTCCTGATCGGTCCGTCTGGGTGCGGAAAGTCGACGATTTTACGTTTAATTATTGGCCTTCAAATGCCTGATGAGGGGAGCATCCATTTCGGGGGCCAGCGTCTCGAACCAGCCCGCCTATCTGACTTGCGGCAGCGAATGGGCTATGTGATTCAGGATGGGGGCTTATTCCCACATCTGTCTGCGCGCGATAACGCCGCGCTGATGGCACGCCATTTGGGCTGGTCTGATGAACGCATCGCGACTCGCATTAACGAACTGGCCGAACTCACCCACTTTCCCACGGATGCTTTGGATCGCTACCCGCTTCAGCTTTCCGGAGGACAGCAGCAACGCATAAGCTTAATTCGCGCTCTGATGCTAGACCCTGAAGTGCTGCTGCTCGATGAGCCGCTCGGGGCACTCGACCCGATGATCCGGCGTGACCTTCAAGCCGATCTGCGTGAAATATTTACGAGCCTGGGCAAGACCGTGTTGATGGTGACCCACGATTTGGGTGAAGCCGCTTTCTTCGGGGATACCATCGTCCTTCTGCGCGATGGTGAAATCGTGCAGCAAGGTGCAATGAAGCAGTTATTGCGTGAACCCGCGGATGACTTTGTCCGGCGTTTCATTCAGGCACAGCGTTCGCCACTTGAAGCCATGGAAACAAACCGTTGAATCGCCGCATTGCGATCGGTTTTATGTGCGGGCTCTTGCTAGCGGGGAATTGTTTTGCCGCTGACGAACGCGCCATCATAGTTGGCTCTAAGAACTTTACAGAGGGCATAGTTCTTGGGGAAATCATTCGCTTGTTAGCGGCCTCTACTGGGGCCACTGTTGTGCATCGCCAGGCTCTCGGTGGAACGCGTTTGGTCTTTAACGCGCTGGTCTCAGGCGAAATCGATATCTATGCTGAGTACACGGGAACGCTTACGCATGAAATTTTCGCGCAGAATAAGCCGGCTTCAAATGCGGAACTGCGAGACCTGCTCGCTGAGTCGGGGCTCGTCATGAGCCAACCCCTCGGTTTTCGCGATAATTTTGCTTTGGGTATGCGCGAGCCTGTTGCTGAGCGTCTCAACATCCGCCGTATATCAGACCTCCGCGCGCACCCGGATCTTGTATTCCGTTTCGGCACGGAGTTTACCGAACGCGGCGACGGTTGGCCTGGCTTGCGTTCGCACTACGGCTTGCCCCAGCAGGATGTTCTCGGCGTCGAGCACGATTTAGCTTACCGAGGGTTAGCGGCTGGCGACGTCGACCTGACTGATCTTTACACCACCGATGCCGAAATCGCCTATTACTCTCTGCGCACACTCGAAGACGATCTGAGCTATTTCCCCCCTTACGAGGCACTACTTCTTTACCGCGCTGAACTGGCGCAAGAACGACCAGAGGTTTTTGCGGCCATACTTGGCATGCAGGGCCTAATTGATGAGGCTCAGATGATCGCAATGAACTCGCGCGTCAAGCTGGATGGGGTGCAGGAAGCTCTGGTTGCGGCAGATTTTCTCAATGAAAGCCTCGGGATCGAGGTCGTCGCCAAGTCCAGCTCTCGCATTGAGCGCTTTTGGCGTTACACCCGGCAGCATATCGCGCTTGTAGCCATCTCACTGTGTGCGGCAATTCTGATCGCCGTGCCGCTGGGTATTGCCGCTGCGCGATGGCGGCGTCTTGGTCACGTCATCCTCGGCGTCGTAGGCATAGCACAAACTATTCCCGCGCTGGCACTGCTTGTCTTTATGATTCCACTTTTCGGGATAGGCGCCGGACCGGCAATCATCGCACTATTTATTTACAGCCTCCTACCGATTGTGCGCAATACCTACACTGGCCTGACGACCATTCCAACGCCACTGCTTGAATCCGCAGAAGCACTGGGCCTGCCCTCCGGCGCCCGCTTGCGTCTGGTGGAAGCGCCGCTGGCCGCAGTGTCTATACTTGGCGGAATAAAAACGGCAGCCGTTATTAATATCGGCGCGGCCACTCTCGGTGCCCTGATCGGTGCGGGCGGGTATGGCCAACCTATTCTGGCCGGCATACGCCTCGACGACGTTGGCCTTATTCTGGAAGGCGCTGTGCCTGCTGCGGGGCTTGCTATTATGGTGCAGTTGCTGTTCGAATGGTGCGAGCGGGCGATTGTTCCGCGCGGGTTGCGCGTATCCACGCGGACCTGACCCTAGAGACTAAGGAGTAATGATGACGGTGCGAAGTGATACCTTTGAGCGTAGCTGCGAACATTGGAGTGACGCGGGACGCGAGGAGATGGAGGCCTTTTACGAATTAGCTCGCATTGACTACCGATATCTGGCTGAGGCCTATGATTGGGCGTCCGCATTCCAACATCTGGCTGACCGAAAAAGCGGCATTCGGTTAATCGATGTTGCTTGCGGCAGCGGCAAGTTTCCTCAGGCCTTACTTGCCTGCCCTGGCGTTGCCGGTCTCTCGAAAATCCCTAACTTTAAGCTCGACTACGACTTGCTCGATCCGAGCCCATTTTCCGTGCGCGAGGCCAAACAAGCTCTCGCTGCTCCGTTTTATTCGGGGGCGGAGTTCTGCTGCACGCTTCAAGATTGGGATGAAGACGCAGGCCTTTACGATATCGCATGGGCCACGCACGCACTCTACTGCGTGCCGGCCGAGGAACTCGAGCAGGGGCTTGCACGGATGTGCAACTCACTTTCGCATGACGGGTTCGGTTTCATCGCACAGGGAATGCGCGACGGTCATTACGTCGGTTTTTATGACCAATACCTTGCAAGTATGGCCGATAGAGATGGCACTCCATACAGCGATGGTGGCCAGGTCGAAACGGCGCTGAAAAACCTTGGCATGCAGGTGCACAGCCGCGTGCTTAATTACACGACGGTAGTGCCTGCAGATCGGCCAGAGCTCCTCGAGTCTTATCTGCAGCGTTGCGCTTTTGATGATGCATTGAGCCTAGAAGACATGTTACAGCGTGAGCCGCTGGCAGGCTATCTTGCATCCTGCCACGACCCGGAATCGGGCGAGTACCAATTTCCACAGCGCGTCGGCATGATGGTTTTTTCTCACACCGAAGCCGGTCTTACCTTGGACGATGCCAAGGTATCAGGAGTCGATTGAATGACCGATGAATCTGCATTAAAGCCGCAGGATCGCGAGGCGGAGCTTTCGGGCGAATGGACGCATGACAACCAGCAATGGTGGAACCAGTATATGGCGAGTGCGGACAATCGGGTTGCTTGCGCACCGGAGGTTGCGGTGGAACAAAATGAGGCGCCGAAATATATCGGCTCATTGCCAACCATCTATGATCTGCAGACCGAGCTTAACGCCTCCTATGAGCTCGATCCGATTGCAATCGGGCAATTCAATCGTGATGGCTATGTAAAGCTAAAACAGGTTATCTCATCAGGTGCGCTCGCCCTCTTGCGCCAGGAGATGGAAGCGACACTGCGTGACGACCTTGGTGAGAACCCAAAACTGGATTTCCGCAGCGGTGAGATGATGTGGCTGACGAATAACATATTTCGGCAATTCGTCCTCAGTCCGCGCATAGCAGAAATTGCTGCAGCACTGATGCGCGTGCAACGCGTCAGGCTGTACCATGATAATTCGCTGGCCAAGGAGCCTGGCTGTGGACGCACCCCCTGGCACTATGACGCAGAACATTTCCCTATAGACAGCAACAATGTGTGCACCGCATGGATTCCACTGCAGCCCATACCTCAAAATATGGGCCCGCTCGCATTTGCTGTCGGAATGGAAACCTGCCGACTGGTTGAATCAGTAGAGAGCAGCAGGTTTGATACGAGCTATGACCGCACTGTCGGCAAGATTTTTGCCGAGCACGGTGTGGATGTCGATGACGGTCCGTTCGGCTTGGGTGAGATCAGCTTTCACCATTCGAGATCCTTTCACACGGCAGGCCCCAACAACATGAAAAGCTCCCGTATGGTTCTCGCAACAACCTACTTCGAAGACGGGGCCTGCGTGGTTCCAAGTCCGACAATGATCTCTGGCGATTGGCGCAAGTTCATGCCCGGTGTCGATGCCGGCGAACCGATACGCAGCCGATACAATCCTGTCTGTTTCCCGCGCGAAGGCTGAAATAGGTCAGTGCTTGAATTTATAAGGCGCAACTTTCGTTGGATCGCCGGCGGATTCATACTCACGTATTTTTCCAGCTTTGGACAAACGTATTTCATCTCGGCCTCTGTTTCCGAATGGCGGGCAATGTTTGGGCTGACCCATGGGGAATTCGGGCGCCTGTATATGTTCGCTACGCTGGCAAGCGCACTTTGCATACCATTTGTTGGGCGCCTTATAGACCTTGTGCCGGCCCATCGCATAGTAGCTCTGGTGGTGCCCATTCTGACCGGGGCGGCATTGCTTGCAGGTTATGCATCCTCCCTACCTACTCTTATTATTGCTATTTTTTTACTTCGACTTTTTGGTCAGGGCATGATGACAAACATCGCGCTGACCTCCACAGCGCGATGGTTTGTGGTCCAAAGGGGTCGGGCACTGTCGCTTGTTGTGCTGGGCCATCAGGGCGGCGAGGCAACAATCCCGCTGGCTTTTGCAGCACTTACGCTAACCTATGGATACCGCACCGGGTGGCTGGCCGCGGCCATGGCTTTAGGCATTATCGCTCTGCCCTTCGCTTATTGGTGCTATCGCACACCAAGAGACCCTGCTCACTCAGCTTTAGCTGAACTTACGGAACAATCTGAACGACCCGAGACGCGGTTCCTCACGAAAAAACAGATCGCGCAAAAATACCGCAGCTGGACACGGCTCGAGGTTCTCAAAGACCCTATATTCTGGGTGCTCCTCACAGGGGTGCTGGCACCAGCATTTATCGGCACCACAATCTTCTACCATCAGAATTATTTGACCGCATTGCACAACTGGCCACCGCAGCTATTCGCGACGTCATTGCTGATTATGGCGCTGACCACAGTGTGTTGTGCCTTGATTACCGGCGCTGTCATTGATCGAACAGGCGCAACCTGTATTCTGCCTTACTTCCTGCTGCCGCTTGGGGGTGCCTGCGTCGTCTTAGCCTACAGCGGACCGGAAATAACGCTGATCATCCTGATGGTACTGCTCGGAATAAGTTACGGCATAGCATCCACGCTGTTTGGAGCGCTCTGGCCAGAGATCTACGGGCTTAAAAATCTCGGAGCTGTGCGCTCAATTACTGTGTCGGCCGCGGTTCTGGCAACGGCTATCGGCCCAGGCGTAACCGGAACCTTGATCGATCTTGGCATGAGCCTGCCGGCGCAAATGATTTTTCTGGGCATCTACTGCTTTTTGGCCGCCGGTGCTATGACCATAGCATCGATATTTTTACAACGACGCTCCTGAGAAGCGGCATCAAATACGCGACCGTAACGCAGAGATCGCGCAGTGCTCAGCTTGTTCAAATCATTACAGCCCAACGGAATGCTTTCGAGGATATTGCAACGCTATTTTTGTGCGCTATGCCTTAAGCTGATAACTCCAGCAAAAGCTGACCCTTGATGGCCGCAGATGACGAGTCGGCTGCCTTTTTCCTTGCACGCACCAGATGATGCCATCACCATTCCTCTACCAACGACCTATTTGTAACCATCGAATTACCTTGGCACACTAGTGGGCCATCTATCGCGAAATATCTGAAAACTTACAAGCAAGGCTTGGTTGGAATCGAATAATATAGCTGAACATGCAAAGTAATCTAGCAGACTCAATAAAGACGAATGATCGGCCGAATCGAACGGTCCGGGCACACTATGATTGTTGATGGCAAACACTACAGAACAATTTGGCCCGTCGAAGATGGATGGCAGATTGTTATTATTGATCAAACCTTGTTGCCGTTTGAGTTTAAAGAGGTACGGCTCGAGTCTTTAGAGGATGCGGCGCATGCCATTGCCGAGATGTTGGTTCGTGGCGCCCCTTTAATAGGTGCCACCACTGCTTACGGCGTAGCCCTGGCAATGCATGCTGACCCTTCTAATGCCAACCTCAATCATGCGTGCGAGAAACTGTTAAAAACCCGGCCAACCGCAGTTAATTTGCGCTGGGCTCTCCGTGAGATGCAACACGTACTGTCGGCGCTTCCCATCGGACAGCGTGAGCAGGCAGCGTACCAGCGAGCGGCAGAAATTTGCGATGATGATGTGGCAATATGTTCTGCGATCGGTGACAACGGCCATAGGCTAATTGCGGATCAGTGGGAAAAGAAAAACCGGCAAAGCCCAATTAATATACTCACTCATTGCAATGCCGGCTGGCTGGCTACAGTAGACTGGGGGACTGCATTGGCACCTATCTATAAGGCCCATAACGCCGGCATTCCTGTGCATGTCTGGGTGGATGAGACTCGACCGCGCAATCAGGGCTTTAACCTTACCGCATGGGAGCTCGCTCAGCATGGAGTGCCTCATACCATGATCGTCGATAATGTGGGGGGGCATCTGATGCAGCGCGGACAAGTCGACCTGTGCATTGTTGGCACTGACCGCACCACGTCAACAGGCGATGTGTGCAACAAGATCGGAACGTATCTGAAAGCCTTAGCCGCTTGTGATAATGACATACCGTTCTATGTGGCCTTACCCGGGCCAACCATCGACTGGGATGCCAAAGACGGGCTGCAGGACATTCCGATAGAGCAGCGCGCAAGCATTGAAGTCACACACATGACGGGTCAAATGGAAGACGGTCGTGTGCGTACCTTGCGCATTGCGCCTGAAGGCAGCGCCGCCGAGAATCACGCATTTGATATCACACCCGCCAGCCTGATTACCGGCCTGATTACTGAGCGTGGCGTTACAGAGGCCAGTCAGGCAGCGCTCGCGGCGATGTACCCCGAAAAGGCCGAAGGGCAGCCATGAAGTTTCTCGCACTCCGCTCAGCATTAATTGCGACAGCTAACGAACTTAATGACAGCGGCATTAATCAGGGCACTTCAGGCAATTTATCGGTGCGAACGGAGGGCGGCTTTCTCATCACGCCTTCCGGTATGAAGTACAGCAGCCTTAAGCCTGAGCATGTCGTGTTCATGAATTTGTCGGGAGAACACAGTTCTTCATCCAAACCTTCGAGTGAATGGCGGTTCCACCGGGATATCTATGTGGCACGGACGGATGCCGGCGCTATCGTGCACACGCACTCGGTTTATGCCACAGCCCTGGCCTGCTTGAATCGACATATTCCTGCATTTCACTATATGGTGGCAGCGGCTGGTGGCCGTAATATTCGCTGCGCGCCCTACGCCACCTATGGCACACAGAATCTTTCAGATTTTGCCGTAGCCGCATTGGTCGGCAGAAAAGCATGCTTGCTTTCACACCATGGTGTGATCGCGCTAGGCGGTGGTCTGAGCCCCGCGCTCACACTGGCTGCAGAGGTTGAGACCCTGGCCAAGCAGTATTTGGCCGCATTATCTGTCGCCGAACCCGAGCTATTATCAGACACTGAAATGGACCTGATCATCGAAAAATTCAAGACCTATGGTGCTAATGCACAGCAATGAGCCCACTATCAGGCGCACGAAACACAGCCCCTCAGCGGTCGGCTTTCAGTGCCGGTTTGTTGCCTTGGTTAGGCCCAATGATAAACACTGGAAACCAACACTCTAAAGCTAACCCACCCGACTGCTTGTCGTACTCAATCGAGCTCGCCTTGCTGCGCACAAACGCTATGATGAACGTGCAATAATTAATAAAGTTATTAGATATAAATTACAAATTATTGAATATAATGAAATTTATGGTAACAATCACCTTTAAGCTTGCAGCGGTTATTGCAGAGCAAAGACCATCGAAGATGGCATTCATGATCTCAACCGCGCTGCCTCTCTCAAGCCTAAGGCTGCGAACGCCGCGTCTGGCTCGTGTTTTCTTGCCCCATCGCTGTGCGGGTTCCCTATAGCCTATAACGTGTACAATACCCGCCCACTCCAATCATCAAATAATCGGAACGGCGTTCCGGAAAGTATTTAAAGGATAAACGTATGATCTTGCTGACAGGCATTACTGGCAATAATGGCGGTGCAACCGCAAACGCTCTGCTGGAAAAAGGCATTAAGTTCCGGGCATTGGTCCGTGACCTCAACAAAGCGTCTGAATGGGCCGATAAAGGCGTTGAACTCGTGCAAGGCGATCTCAGTAACCCGGCCTCAATAACGGCGGCACTTGAGGGCATTGATCGCGCCGTATTAATTCTGCCAAACGGTGAAGAGCAAGAAAGTCTAGAAGCGTCATTCATTCACACCGCCAAGGAAGCCGGACTGCCCTGGATCATTAAGCTCTCTTCGCCCGAAGCCGTTCGTGGCACCACTAGCCCGATACCGCTGGCACATATCGCTGGCGAAGACGCGATTATGGATTCCGGTATGAACTGGACGTTCGTGCGACCCAGCTTTTTCATGCAGAATTTCCGCAGCTCAGTTGCTGCTGCTCGATCTGGCGGCAAGCTATCAATGCCGATGGGCACCGGGGATGTCGTCGTGACTGATACAGCTGATGCAGGCGCATTTATTGCACACATACTAACAACTGAAGACTCCGCCCCCCACTACGAACAATGCTATGACATCACAGGGCCCGATCCAGTGTTTACGTTTACGGACATCGCCAATGTTATCGGTGAAGTCATTGGCTCATCGGTCGAATACGATGACTGCGATGCTGATGCTTACCAAGAAGCCATCCGTCCATACCATAAAAATCAATGGCATTCGGATGCCGTGGCATATCTGTTTGCAGAGATAGCCAATGGCAACACACCCGGTCATAAGACATCCACCTTTCAGGACATGATGGGTCGCCCGGGTAAATCACTGAAGGAATACCTGCAGGAAGTGTCTTAGCTCTATTGAAACGCGAGAAAGCACAAAAAAAGCCCGCACAAGCGGGCTTTTTTTTCAGGTACGCTGCAGCATCTAGACCAGTTCAAGCACGCCCAAGTAAACACTGTCAGCCGCAAGCTCAAACGAGCTGGCGACCTTGCCCACAGAACTGCTGACATCCAGCTCATACGCACCGCTGCCCGGCTGCAGCTTATCGATCTTGAACTCGCCAAAGGTATCAGTAATGGCACGCCCAACTTCGCTGCCATCTTTCTTCAGAATCACTTCGGCCCCTTCAATGCACTCATCAACGCCGTTAACAAGTCCGGTAACAGAACCACCAACAAAGCATCTGGTAAAAAAATGCATATTTTTATAGTACACACGTGGCTTCGTGCCAAGTTCTGGCTGCAACACTTCAAGCCCTTCCTCCACTGCCATTTTCTGCATCTCAGAATCACTCACTTTGACTGACCGAAACACATTAGTCGGACACTGCTGCTCTTCCCGGGTTTCTTTCCAACCCGTGTCAAACAAATGCGCATCAAAGATCCAAGCTTGCGGAAGCTGCAACTCTTCATTCCAGCTAATCGAGCCGTAGGGACAGGACTCAACAATATCTTTGCGACCTTTCGCTTTAACCGGATCAATAATCACAATGCCATCGGCGCGTTTTTTGACCGCATCACCGCCAACCTTCATACAAGGTGCATCGTCACAGTGATTGCACATAGTCGGCATAAAGTGGGCATCAACAATAGGATAAACACCGCGTTCTTTGCGTTCTATATCCAGCCAGTTGGCACCCATTGCTGGTTGCTCGGCCGCATAACCCGGAAAATCATTGCCGGTATGCTCATCTTTAACAGCAAGAAAACAACCCCGGCAGTTATTGCAGCGCTCGATATCAACAATCATGTTCCATTTCTTAGCCATTACGCTGCCTCCACCGGTGCTGCTGGTTTCCAGGTATCAACACCCGTCCACTTCTCAACTTCGATAAGGGTGCCGTTAGGACGAATACCATGAGCCTTAGTAGTAATAGGCTTGCTGGGGTTAAGCACGTTAACGCAACCACCTAGGTCGGTCGACTTACCGGGTTCGCCGGCAGGACGATACTCAGCAGATGCTGTCGGCGCACTGATCACCCCCGGACGCAGCCGGTCAGTCACCTGGGCGGCACAAACAACCGAGCCACGATCATTCCAAAGACGAATCAGGTCATCATCTTTAATGTCGCGCGCTGCAGCATCTTCGCGACTGAGGCGGCACGTGAGATAGTGATGCTCGCCGACTTTAATGCGATGCTCACGAATATCTCGCAAGAAACACCCTTCATCATCGCCCATTAAATGGAAAGGATAGCGAGAGTGCGGCGTCAATAATCGCAGCTTATATTTTGCCGCAACTTCCGGCTCATTCTCCGCATTCTCGAAAGTCTTTATGTACTTATTAACAGGAGGACGCTCAGGATCATCAAAACGCTTTAGGGTAGTTGGCACAAACTCATACTTACCGGAGGGCGTCTGCAATCCTTCACCGTAGTTCTCGACAAAATCAGACGGCAACGGATAAGGCTCAGGCACGTCTTTCTTGCGGCCTTCATAAAACCAATTCAGTCCCAACGGCGGACGCGACTCTTCCGGCTCCTGCGGCACCACGAAGTAACCTTTCTTGAGGAACTTGCGCCACGACATAGTCTTAACAGCATCCGAAGATTCATAAGCACGCTTGCACCATTCAAGCTCCGAGTTACCGCCTTCGGAGAACACCGCACCCAGATCCATTCGCTCGGATATCGCCAGGAAGATGTCGTAGTCGGATTTAGCCTCACCTTCAGGCTCAATAGCCTTGTGCTGCAGCGAAATCACACGATGATTATTCATCGAGTACATGTGATGAACATAGCCCGGACCAACATTGAGCCACTCACCAATATCCCAACGCTCAAAAACCGTGCACGCTGGAAGGATCACGTCAGAGAACGGCGTTTCACCTTCCCACCAAACGGACTGGTTCACTACAAATTTTAGGTTCTCGTGCTGATACATATTGATCCAGCGGTTCGAATCCACCTGAGTACCCAGAGAGGAACTGCCGTACTTATAAATCATTTCAACCGGCACATGCCCGGGCGACGGATAACCAATCGGGAAGAATTGCCCCACCACCGAATCAACAGCAGTTACATACCCCAGCTTTGGCTTGCCCATGATGGCTTCAGGCAGCCACATGCGTGGAATCACCTGCTTTACCGAGTTCATCGTTACGATGTGGGGCATGCGTTGGTAGTTGTTGGTGGAGTTAGCACTGTAAGCCAGATCACCCGACATACTGCCCTCGGCATAACCCGGAAAGTAGAAGTTCATATCCACCGGAGCGCCAAACTGCAGATTGCCGAAGTTAGAACCCTCGCTGCCCATGCCCTGCATAGCGCCGAGGATGGTCATCATACGCGCCCATTGCGCACCTGTTGGCCCGCGACAAGCGCCACCGAGACCAATGCCCCAGCCACCAGCGCCGAGGTAGGTATTCTTGCTCGCCCATTCACGCGCGAGTGCGCGACAGTCACGCGCCGGAATGCCGGTTTCCTGCTCGGCCCATTCAGGCGTCTTCGGAATGCCATCGTCTTCGCCCAACACGTGCGCTTTCCATTCCTCAAAACCGGTGGTCCGTTTTTCGACAAACTCTTTGTCGTAGGTTTCTTCGGTAATCCAGATATAGGTCAATGCCTGAGCAAATGCGGTATCAGTACCAACCTTAGGTGAAATCCACTTGCCACCCAGATGCGCAGCGGTATGATTTAAATAAGGGTCGATGTGCACCATCTTGATCCCTAACTCTTTCGCCCAGCGGCGGCGCTGCGTACCCTCAAAACCATACGATGCATCCGGATCACTCGACCAGAAAACCATCATTTCGGCATTCTTAAGACAATCTTCAATAGTGCCGTACGGTTCGGTCGCACCCAAACGCATACTGTTGCCCCAGTGATGCTGTGCACCCCAAAACCAGCCTTCCCAGCTATCCGGAGAATGCATCAACTTAGTGACACCAATCAGGTTCCAGAAACGGTTAAAGGCTGAGAGATAATGACCGAGGTTGCCCCACTGATGGTGAGACCCATTAGCAACAGCAATCGCCCCCGGACCAACAGCCTTACAGCGCTTCATTTCACTAGCAACGATATCAATCGCTTCGTCCCACTCAATCTCTACGAACTCAGACTTACCGCGGTTTTGAATATTGCGTTCACCCTTGTGATCAAAGTCGACGCGTTTCATGGGTTTTAAAATACGGTTTTTGGAATAGACCATCGATTTCTGACAGGCACCGTGGGCTGCCAATGTGGTTTTGCGCGGCGGCTTAAACTCCTTGCCGCGCGCTTTAATGGTGTACGAATCTGGGTCGCTCTCATCCAAATTCATGGGCGTGGTACGTAAGATCTTGCCGTCTTTAACGTAGACAAAAATGGGCCCGCCATTCGTACCGTTGGTGTAACGGGTAACGCCATCACCCATATCTGTACCCTTGGTCCAGGTATAGGTTTCCATGCTTGCAACCAAATGCATAAACCAGACAATCAAGTCATCAGGGCCTTCCATTGTTATATAGAAGTTTTTAGCCGCATGAATGCGCTCTAAATGGTCGAAAGGTGGGGTCAGAAAATCTGCCGCTGTTTTTCTATCCTTAAAGTAAATAGAAAAATCTGGCTGCGCATGAAAGCCAGCGCCTGAAGAGACCTTGCCATTCTTTACTTGGATCCAGCGCCCCATCGGCTGGCCTCTGGTGCGGAACTGTGCGACTGCATCACGCTCCTTCAGCGCTTCCGCAAACTTAGGGTATACCCACGAACAAACACGCATGGCCCAGGGGATACCCCAAAGAATGATTGCAAGCTTCATAGTTATTCCTCAAATGAGTTATCAATCTATCGTCTTGTCACGACTATATATCGCTAGAGATGCATGAGTAATGATAAATATCAGCAGTAAATAGCAAAATACGCTTACCCAAAAAGCCTTTGTACGGCAGTGGCTTGCGGACGTCTTATGCCCCGAAAGCCTTACCAAAGAGGATATCAGAGCTCCCCGCCGATGGCTGGTCACCGTTCATCACAGAGGCATCACAAACCAGCGACTCGGACTCTACCGCTTTTGAAAAAGTTCTTGCAGTGCGCCGCTACCGGGGTTGCGAACAATCATGGCCGAACAAGTCCCACGGCCGGGCAAGTCTATTTCAGTCATGGCCGAAAATATATCAGCGCCCAAGGCCTGACACGCTTCAGCCGTTTTGGCAAGATCGGACACCTCAAACGACTGCGCCAAATAGCCAATATTCGGCGGTAGCGCATCCGCTACCAGACTCGGAACCGAGTAGTTCATTGGTTCAGCCATTGCGACCTTACCGTATTCGTGGTCGCCCATGACAAGTACGCTGCGAGTCTTGCACTCCGGTGGCAAATCCACTGAACGGTTAGCAGCTTCACCCTCAATCACCGATTCAGCAAACAGTTTCATATTAAGAGGACCGTAATAAAACTCGAGCGCTTTATCAGTATCAGAAACCGTGTGTGCCGTGGTTGCCACCGGAGTAAAGCCTGTGCTCGTGCGGCCGTAACCAAGCACGAAGTGATACAGGTGACCGATCATGGTCTTAGGGTCTTCGGTTAACAGTTCTACGAGATTAATCACGACGCCATCCGGACCTTCAAATGCAAACTCCATGGCCTCACCAACGACAGGACCAAAATTGATGTGATTCGGCTCACTCCAGAACGTAAAACCCTTCGCCTCTAACTGCTCATAGTCGCGCTTAACATCACTGGTGTAGATATTAAGGTTGAACAGGCCGGTGGCGCGCTTGATGCCGGTTTGCCGAATGCGCTTACGATTTTTTGCATTAAACTCCATAAGCTGAATCTGACCAACAGGGTCGGCGCCATATGCCAAAAAGGCACAGCGCGCGCTCGCACCAGCTGGAAGTTGCCAGTAGCGCTCAAACTCAGGGCCTTCCCAGGTCATACGCTGAGTAACATCCAGACCCAAAGTACCTGCATAAAATTCGAGTGATAACTCAAGGCTCTCAACACCGATCACCACGACGCTAACCGAAGCGCTGGCGGTTTTTTTTTCACTGCTCATTTCCTGTTCCCCGAAATACTTTTTATTCGCTTATTTTTAGTTGCTGCATATTGGTCATATAAACACTAAAGCGATAATAAACCTAAATCGATGCGGTTGGCGATCGCCAACAGACTGGATCATCCGCCGACGTTTTAACCCAGTCTTTGCCGCTTTCCCCCATCTTATCTGCTTAAGGCGAGCGCGATGCTAAAAAAACCGCCAAATAACGACAGGTGGGACACCTGAGGATGAGATCAACAGCTTTTATGCGAAACATCCAATACCGTGGCGGTGGCGAATTCACAGTTAAGTTACCGGCACAGATTCTGTGCTCATGCGGGGGCCTAAAGCGCTCTCGCGATCTACCGGTTCCAACAGGATAATGCGATGAATAAATTTACAGTCCAATACGCTACGGCAGCCCTGGCGCTGCTCGCCCTACCCCTGACAGGTTGCTCGCAAGACCCAGCACAAACCACAGCAAAAAATGACAATGATGTTTACACTTATACAGACGCCGATTATGACGGTATCGGCAAAACGTATATGGGCCGAGAGATTTCTTATGTGATGGGCCATCAGGGCGCAGGATGGCTGGAGCGTCAAGGTCGGGTACAAGAGGAACGCACCGACCTGCTGCTCGCCAACTTGCCGCTTAACTCCGGCGACAATGTTGCGGACATTGGTGCCGGCACCGGGTATTTCAGCTTACCCATGGCCCGCCTTGTCGGCGAGAACGGCAGAGTATACGCGGTGGATATTCAACCGGAAATGCTCGCGATTATTGAAGCGCGAAGCGACGATATGGGCATTACAAATATAACGCGGGTACTCGCCACAGAAAAAAACCCTCAGTTGCCGTTGGATACTCTCGACTTGGTGTTATTCGTGGATGCGTATCATGAGTTCGAGTGGCCTCGGGAAGTCATGACCGGCGTGTATAATAGCTTGGTCAGCGGCGGCAAAGTCATATTAATTGAATACCGGATGGAAGACCCTTCGGTGCCGATAAAACGCCTGCATAAAATGTCGGAAAAACAGGCCCGAAAAGAACTTGAGGCTCTGGGTTTTCAATTCGTAAACAACCTTGATTTGCTGCCGCAGCAACATTTTTTGGTGTTTCAAAAACCCTAAGAACGGCGCTGCAAGATTTTCGTAAATGGACCCTAAGCCCTGTCTAAAGATTTATTCTGGGGTTTACGTATACAATTCAGCGTCATCAAATAAAGGATTAAGCTCACTATGACCACTTTAGTTATTGGCGCCACCGGCAATGTCGGGCGCCCCACCGTTGCCGGCCTGCTCGCAAAAGGCGAGCCAGTGCGTGCCTTAAGTCGCTCGGAAGAGAATCTTGCAAAACTACCGGAAGGTGTTGAGGGCGTTGTCGGCGATCTGGAGACAGGAGCAGGTCTGGATTCGGCTTGCGCCGGCGTGGACAAATTATTCCTCATCACCTCCAATGGAGAAACAGAAACGGCGCGGGGTCTGAATGCCGTAAGAGCTGCCACAGCTGCCGGGGTAAAACATATCGTGTTCCTGTCGGTCGGAAACCCGAACAAAGAGCCGGCCATTCCGCACTATCGTGCCAAGCTGCCCATTGAAGCAGCTATTCGCGAAAGCGGTGCTGACTTCACCTTTTTAAGGTGTAATTTCTTTATGCAAACCGATCTGTCGATTATCCCCGTCATAAAGCAGCATGGCGTGTACTCCATGCCGATCGGTTCAATTGGCAATAATAGGGTCGACACTCGTGATATCGCCGACTGCGCTGTGCGTGCGCTAACCGAAGAGGGTCACGCAGGGGCTGAGTATCACCTGCACGGGCCCGATACCGTTAACGGGACAACGGCCGGGGAAGTGTATGGGCGTCACTTTGGTCGCGAGGTGTTTTATGGCGGTGACGATGTCGATGCTTGGGGCAAGCCGGTAGAAGCCTTTCTACCACCGTGGCTGCTCAGCTCACTTAAAGCCATGTTCTCGGCTCAACAACTGCATGGCGGTGTCGCCGATGCCGATGCCGTTACCGCGTCAGAGTCTGCCGTCGGTCATCCATTACGAACATTTGATGCATTTGTGAAAGAGCAGGTTTAACAGACGCAAACTGCTCGGCCTCTAGGAGCCAGTGTTTAAGATAGCCCGCCATCGTGCGGGCTTTTTTTTCGCCGGCCACACCATGTCAAATAATAGCCAAAACCTCAGCCCTAATAGCTTAACTTAACCCGCAGGAAAGGCTCAGGAGTGAGCCGGCAGAGATCTGCCAGCAAGAGTGGTTCACAACGAACAAAGCGGGCCGCTTAAGGAGCCGTCGCAGTAACGGCCGGAGGCGTTGCAGTGCCGGCCGGAGGCGCTGCAGCGTCACCCGGAGGGGTCGCAGTGCCGGCCGGAGGCGTTGCAGTGTCACCCGGAGGGGTCGCAGAAACAGTCGGAGAACTCCCGATCAACGCGTCGGCTTGATCGATCCAACCACCGCCCATCGCCTTATACACATTGGTAGATGACGCCAGCACAGCCGCTCGCAATTCAGCAAGCACCAACTGGGCGGGGAATAATGTTTGCTGGGCTTGCAGCACAGTGGAGTAAGGGGTGTAGCCGGAATCATACTGCAACTTTGCGAGCTGCTCGTATTCCTCTAATGCAGCGACCAGTCGTTTCTGTGCTTCCAGCTGTTCTCCTACTTTTAGATTTGCGACCAGCGCATTATCGACATCTGCAAATGCACTTTGCACCGCAAGCTCATAACTTGCCAACGCTGCACGCTGCGCTGCTTCCGATTGCGCGACCTGACCACTCACCGCACCGAAAGAAAAGATTGGGCCTGCGATCTGACCGCCATAGTTCCATGCACGGTTAGAACCCCTGAATAGATTGGACAGATTAGTGCTCGAATTTCCAAAGGCTCCGGTTAGAGAAATCGTCGGGAAATAGAGTGCTTTCGCTGCGCCTATCTGGGCATTAGCAGCGATCAACCCCTGCTCCGCCTGCAACAAATCCGGGCGCCTCTCGAGCAACGATGAAGGCAAACCGGCAGGAACCACCGGGTTGGCCAACTCAGAGATCGACTTGCCACGGGGGATTGGACCTGGATTTTGCCCCAGCAGCACCGACAATGCATTTTCTTGCTGAACGATCTGCGATTCAATCTGCGGAATTTGTGTTGCGGCAGTCTCGTATTGAGACTCCGACTGTGCCACGGTCATTTGCGACGTATAGCCATACTCAAACTGAAGCTTATACAGCTTCATGGACTGCTCATAGGCAGACAGAGTGGCCTGACTCACGGCCAGCTGCTCGTCCAAACCACGAAGAATGATATAACTGTTCGCCACGGTCGACACCAGCGTAAGAATCACACCACGACGAACCTCCTCTGTAGCAAGCATGTTTGCCTGGGCGGCCTCAGAAAGGCTTCTTACTCGACCCCACAAGTCCAACTCCCAACTCGCGGAGAGAAATGCTTGGTAGGTTTCCTGCTCATTGGGAATACCCGGAAACGCATCAGACAATGCGGCGTCTCCCCTGCGGGCTTTTTCGCCGCTTGCGCCATAGCCGACTTGCGGATAAAGCGCTGAACGGGTCTGAGTCACAATGCTTAGCGCCTGTTCAACGTTTGCTGCGGCAATCTTGACATCATAATTATTAGTCAGGGCAGTGGCTATCAGCTCATCAAGCACCGGATCACCAAACTGGGTCCACCACTGTGTATTTGCTGTATCACCCACCTCCGCCGGCTCATAAGCAAATTCCTCGGGTATTGGCATATCCGGTCGTTGGTACTTTGGGCCGAGTGTACAGCCCGAAGTCATCATTAGTGACAACGAAATTGCAAATATGCCACAGCACAAACGCACCTGCATCAATACAGAGGTGCAGGTGCGAATGCGAAATAGCAGAGGGTTAGTCAAATCATTCCCCCTCTTGAGACGCTTTTGGATCAACAGACTTTTCTGTGCTGTCTTCCGCCGATGGCGTGCCTGGACCCTTGTTCTTGCGTTCTGCGAAATTATCAAAGAGGTAAAATAACAACGGTACGTAGAGCATCGCAAGCGTAGTCTCACCTATCATGCCGCCAATAATACCGGTGCCGATAGAGTGCCGTGCATTAGCCCCAGCGCCCATTGCAAGCGCCATGGGCAAACAACCCGCCGCAAAGGCCAGCGAAGTCATAATAATAGGACGCAGGCGCTGCTCCCCTGCCAGCACTGTCGCTTCCATAATCGTTTTTCCCTGCTTGCGGAAGTCGACCGCCGCCGAGACACGCAACACCGCATTCTTCGCACCGAGACCAATCAGCACCAGCAGGCCAATCTGAAAATACACATCATTCTCTAGGCCACGGGCCATAATCATTAGCAATGCGCCAAGAATACCGAAGGGAACTGCAGACATAACGGCTCCCGGCAAAGTCCACGATTCGTATTGGGCAGCAAGAACCAGAAACACAATAATGAGCCCGAACGCAAAGGCAATCATCGAGGTGCCCCCGGATTGATTTTCCTCATAGGCAATGCCAGACCAACCATAGGCGTAACCATCTGGAAGCGATTCGTCGGCGATCGCCTCCATGGCGGCAATCGCTTGGCCCGAGCTATAACCTTCCGCAGCGGTCGCATTAACCTGACTTGCAGGAAAGCCATTAAAATGCGGCAACATATCCGGGCCGGAAACCCACTCAAGGCTGACCAGAGCCGACAAAGGAACCATTTCGCCGCTCATTGAACGGGTATAGAGGCGGAGCAAATCGTCAGGGCTCTGCCTATATTGGGCATCCGATTGCAGAACCACCCACCAGACTCGACTGAATTGAGTAAACTGACTGGCCGTTATAGACCCAAATTGCGCCTGAATCGCGCTGTACACATCTTGGATTGGAACATTGAGCAATGCCGCCTTTTCGCGATCAACATTAACCCGTATTTGTTGGGTGTTCGCTTGGAAGGTGCTATTTACCCGGGTAAGCTCGGGTCGCTTGCTGGCAAGCTTAATGAAATCATTTGTAACGACACCCAGCTGAGCGGGGTTACCGCTGCCCATGTCCTGAATCCAAAATTCGACTCCGCCAGTAGACCCAATGCCCGGGATTGGTGGCGGCGCGACCGGATAAATAATAGCCTCTTCAATGTTTTCAGTTTCTGCGGCCAGAGTCATCAGTACAGTGCGCGCATTCTCTTTCTTGGCCGTCTCTACCGAGGCATAGCGCTCCTTGAAGTCGGTCAGCTTTATAAAGAATGCTCCTGCATTCGTCTTAAACCCACTGTCCAGCAAACTGTACCCGGTAATCATCGAGCGCGTTTCGACGCCAGGAATTTTTTCTAGGAGGGCATCAACCTCTTCCGCGACGGCCTGTGTCCGGTCCATGCTGGCTGCTTCGGGCATGATAATTGCCGCCATCACATAACCCTGATCTTCATTTGGGACAAAGGCTGTTGGTATAATTGAAAACAGGTGATAGATGCTATAAAGAAAAAAGGCCAAAAAGCATAGCGCTATTCCCGAGCGCTTAATGACAAACTCTACAGCGTGCCCGAAACCCCGCGTTGTAGAGTCTACTTTTCGATTAAACCAAGCAAAAAAACCGCGCTTTGGTGGGGGATTATTCTTCAAAATCAGCGCGCACAGCGATGGAGTAAGAGTAAGGGCAAAGAAACCCGAAATTGTTACCGAGACGACAATCACAATCGCAAATTGTTTGTAAAGCTGACCAGTCGTACCGGGCAAAAATGCCGCGGGGATAAACACCGAAGCCATCACCAGCACGATTACAACCAGCGATGTTGCTATTTCGTCCATGGATTTTATGGTGGCCTCCTTCGGCTGAAGGCCGTGCTCATGCATATTCCGTTCGACATTCTCGACCACCACGATCGCGTCATCGACCACCATCCCAATGGCGAGAACCAAGCCAAAGAGAGTAATCAGGTTGATAGAAAAGCCGAGAGCCAGCATGCCGGTGAAGGTACTGATCAATGCGACCACAATGGCAATCGTGCAGATGATTGTGGTGCGGAAACTTTGCAAAAACATGAACACCACCAGCACCACCAGCGCTATCGCCTCGGCCAGCGTGATTATGACTTCCTCAATAGACAATTTGACGAAGTCATTGGTATCCAGAGAGATATCGTATTGCAGCCCTTTAGGAAAACTTGACTGCATACTCTCCAGCGTTTCTCTCACGGCTTTGGATACTGTAAGACCGTTAGCACCTGGCTGCAGATAGACAGCAATAAATGTCGCTTCTTTGCCATTCATCTTCGAATCAACAATATATTGCTGAAGGCCTATCTCAGCGCGAGCGACATCGCCCAACCTAACAATGGCGCTGCCATCTTGGTCAGCACGAAGAATTATGTTTTCATAATCGCGCGGGTCGGTGAACGGCGACTGGGTTACCACAGGCACTGTCAGCTGCACATCGCCATTGTTTGGTCGCTGACCAATTTGCCCGGCACCAAACAAAGCATTCTGATTGTTGACGGCTGTTGCAATGTCGCTGGTGGTAATCTCCAAGGATGCCATACGATCGGGATTCATCCAGATTCGCATTGCCTGATCCGGAACGCCCATTATTTGCGCTTGTCCGGCACCGGGAATCCGCTTAAGTGCATCAAGCATATAAACGTTTGCATAGTTAGCGATGTAATCGCTTGTGTAACGTTCGTCGTCAGCATACACCGCAATCAGCATCATGATCGATGAGGATTTCTTCTCAACGGATACACCCTGCTGTGTAACGATAGTCGGCAGCTGCGGCAATGCCAGATCAACTCGGTTTTGCACCTGCACCTGAGCGATATCCGGGTCAGTTTCAAGCGCAAAGTAAACGGTCAAGGTAAGCCGGCCCGCGGCTGAACTTGACGATGTCATGTAGAGCATATTATCGACACCATTGATTTGCGCCTCAATGGGTGCGGCAACAGAATCTGCTAGTGTCTCGGAATCGGCACCCGGATAGGTCGCCGAAACATTTATCTGCACTGGAGTAATTGTAGGGTACTGCTGAACAGGCAGCACAGACATCGAAACTGCACCTGCCAAACAGAAGACTATCGCCACGACAGCGGCAAAAATAGGCCGCTCTATAAAGAATCGCGAAAACATATCAGATGACGGCCTACTTACTTAGTTGATGTTGATGAGGAGGAATCGGAATCTTTTGCAGCATCCGCAGCCTTAACAGTAACAAGCGTATCAGCTGCTAGGCGGATTGCGCCATCGATGACAACTCGGTCGCCTTTCGACAAGCCCTCATCGATAAACCAATTATCTCCATTCCAGTCGCCTACCGTCACATAACGCAACTCGCTCTTATCGGATTTATTAATCACCCAGACAAATTGACCTTTTGCACTTTGTTGAATAGCGCGTTGAGGAACCGCTATTGCATCAGGTCTGACTGCGCCAACGAGTTGTGTACGCACATACTGGTTAGGGCGAAGAGCACCATCCGGGTTCTCAACCTGAGCGCGGATAAGAAATGTTCCTGTATCGGCATTATAGGACGGATCGCTAAAATCGATTTGACCGCGATAAGGAAAGGTAGTGCCATCAACAAGTATTATCTCTACTGAGAATTCATTCTGTTCAGGCAGCGTAAGCTGCCCTTTTTTCTCTTCACCGAGGATACGCGCCAAACTATTTTCAGAGAGACTGAAGTTAATCCACATAGGTGAAAGCACTGAGACAGTCGTCAACTGTGAGTTCGCTGCATCAAGGTAAGTGCCATCCGCCACTGCAGACAAACTGCTCACCCCGTCTACGGGTGAAGTAATGGTGGCGTAGGATAGATTGAGTTGCGCGCTATAGAGCTCAGCCTTTGCCTCTGCTACAGCCGCCGAAGCCTGCTCAAACTGACCTTGTGCGTCATCGAGGTTGCGCTGTGATAACGCGTTTTGAGCAACCAGCGGTTTTGTGCGCGCAAGATTTGCCCGCGCCACCCCAACGGATGCCTCGTAACGCTCCAATGCCGCTTTAGCAGCGTCTACCTGCGCTTGAAATGGCTTTTTATCCATCTCAAAAAGAATATCGCCCTTTTTTACATTGGACCCTTCAATGTAAACGCGCGTATCAAGGAACCCCGACACGCGAGCCTGAATATTAACGCCCTGAGAGCTCTGAGTCTGAGCCACAAATTCAAGCGACACAGGCGTGTCTTTTGGAACAATGGTCATCGCGGTAACAGAAACGGGCTTCGTCGCCGCAGCCTCTTTGCTCTGTCCGCACGCTTGGAGCTGAAGTGTTGCAACAACCAGCAGCACTGGAAACCAAATGCACTTTAGCATTAGCTTTATTTTTCTTACCATGACGGGAAACCTGAGCTCTTAGGTCGTATATTTTAACAGTTTTTAGTGGGGTGGGATACGTCAGGTTCGGTCACCCGAAGCAAAATACCCAGTTATTGGCTGCATATTCAGAATAACCGATCATGCCCCACTTGCTGAGCGCACCGTTGACTGTCGCATCAAAGGCTGTAAGCTAAATGCATGAAAGATAACCAGAACCCTGCCGCCGAAGCTGCTTGGTGCCACCCCCGAATTTCACAACTGCTCATGAATGCCACCATGGTGGTCGGTGCGATAGGCTATGTCTTAGGCTTTTCCATGGCCGGGTCAACTGGGCCTGAAGCAGCGATCAGCCCGGTGGCTCTGCTCTCTGTTGGCGTTGTCGGGCTCCTATCAATGGTTAGACACTCAGTCTTCCACCGCAGCGACGCCATCAGAATGGGTTGGAACCAGGGAAGACGCAATAACTTTCAAATCGAGGTCGGTTTCGCCAACCTCGCAATAGGACTGCCCGCCATCCTTGCCGTCACCCTTGACTGGGGCGTTGCTGTCGAAGCCGGTTTCGTTTTGACCTACGCCCTGTACTTCGCCCAGGTCAGCGTTCTGGTCTTAATCGATCGTGATAATGGCAAGCTCAATTTATTCCGGATCAGCATGATGCTGATGCAAACCAGTTTTCTTGGCTACTTTGCGCTCTCGGCACTGGCTGCAGTCTTTAACCCTTAGGTGTTTTAGGTTTTGCTCATCTGCCGACAGCCCTAATCCTCGCCTAACAGATTCAACTGCAAACAGATTGGAGCACGCCCCAAAAAAACCAGCCCTTTGATACACAAAGGGCTGACTTTTAAGCATGCCGATGAGAGGAAGGCTCGCCTCTATTAGCAAGATGGCGCGGGTCCAACCAAAGACCAGACCTCGGGACTTGCCAGCGGAGAAGAACCGAGCGTCCACCACTTCGCGCGATACACATTACCCTGAAACACTGCCTCTCTGCCTTCGAAAAAGATCGTGGCATCGGAGTAATCCAGACGCACATCAGAGACCAGCTCGAATGCATTCGTCGCATCAGGAGCCACGTCAACAGTCCACCATTTCGCTTCATAAACCAGACCGTTATAACTCACTGTTTCACCGCCACTGTAGACCGTGGATAAGCTAAAAGCGGGCTGCAAAGGCGCCATTGGATCAGACGCATCGCATGAACCTGACCCATCGTTTACTGGACTGTCTGCAGGACTGGTCACTAAGGTTACGTTCGCCGTCTTCTGGACGGTCGCATTACCTTGAATAGCGGTAGCGACAACAACCAACGTCAACTCGCCAGCGACAGCGTCATCCACATGCAGCTTTAAATCAACCGTTTGCGCAGATACGCCGGGGTTAGGCGCCTCGCACAACCCTGAGTCATCGGGCCCTGCCACAGTGTCATCTAAAACAAAAGATGCACTCGCCAGTGTCGCGCCGCTGCTATCAAACAGAGTAGCCACGATATCCATTGCGGCATCTGTAGACACGGTAAATTGAACGTCTGCCATACCGGCATTGTTTATTTCTATAGACGAATCTAAGTCAGTAAGAGTGACTTGATATTCAGGTGCAACATTCGCAAATTCAACTGCCACTTCAATGGACTGAAT
>JAQWPD010000017.1 GCA_029245525.1 Gammaproteobacteria bacterium
GGCACACCTTCGTACTTTGCCACCAACGCGGCGATGTCTTCATCGCTCATAATATCAAGCTTCTCAACAACAACATTGTCGTTTTCCGCCGCAAGCGCATTCAGCCTGTCGGCCTCATCCGGTGTCCGGCAAGTTGCGATAACATTCCAGCCAAGCTTCGCGTATTCCTCGGTAAACGCAAGGCCGTGGCTGGCGTTGGAGCCCGTGATAAGAACGGTTGGCTTGCCCTCTGCCGGAAACCCGTCGGCAAGGGCTGCCGTGCAGGTCAATACCACAGCAACCGCGATCGATATGGCCTTTAAAATGATTTTATTCAATTGAATGCTCCAGTCATTTTGCTGTGTCAGTGATAGTGCAGTGAACGTCTGTCTTTTGGAAGAGCAATAGGACAAGGCAAGTCGAAACTGCTGTACTTGGATCTCCCGCAACCCCCTATTTGGGTGTGATTGTTGGGAAAGCCTTAAAGCTGAATTGCTGTTGAATATGGTCGGGCATGCAGGATTTGAACCTACGACCCCTACTCCCCCAGAGTAGTGCGCTACCAGACTGCGCCAATGCCCGAATTGTTTATGACCGGGCTGCTTGTTTGCAAAGACACGGTTCTGAACTGAAAGCGGCCGCTGTGATACCTCAGGCGACCGCAGTAAAACTTGTGTTGAAAACTAACGGCGAAGAATTTTGGCAACTTCTTCTAATTCGGTGCGCAGCTGCTTAATGATCTGCTGGCTCTGGCTTACGTCAGATTTCGACTCTTCACCCGTGAGCTTCTGCCGTGCGCCGCCAATGGTGAAACCATCCTGATACAACAAGCTGCGAATCTGCCGGATAATGAGCACATCCTGACGCTGGTAGTAACGGCGGTTGCCCCGTCGTTTTACCGGTTTTAACTGAGGAAATTCCTGCTCCCAATACCGCAGCACATGCGGCTTAACGTCGCACAGGTCGCTGACCTCACCGATAGTAAAATACCGCTTCCCAGGAATGGGCGGAAGTTGGCTGTTATTCCCCGGTTCCAGCATATGCTTCTACTCTTGATTTTAGTTTCTGACCAGGACGGAAAGTGACTACGCGGCGTGCCGTAATCGGAATCTCTTCACCTGTTTTTGGATTGCGGCCGGGCCGCTGATTTTTATCGCGCAGATCAAAGTTACCGAAACCGGAAAGTTTTACCTGCTCACCGCTGCTCAATGCGCCGCGGAGATCTTCAAAAAACATATCAACCAATTCACGCGCTTCACGTTTGTTCAGTCCGAGTTCGTCGAACAGTGATTCCGCCATGTCTGCTTTAGTAAGTGCCATTAATATATCTCGATCTTATTCTCTGATTTTGGCATTGAATTTGCCGATGAGTGCGGTGGTGACAGCCCTGACTGAACCCTCCACTTCATTGTCGGTAAGAGTGCGTGATTTTTCCTGTAAAATCAAGCCCAACGCCACACTCTTTAGACCGGAATCGACGCTTTCACCGACGTAGATATCGAACACGACCACCTCGCGAAGCAGTGCTCCGGCAGCCTGGACAACCTCCGCCAGAATATCCTGCACCGGGAGTTCCCGGTCGACCAGCACCGCAATATCACGGCGAACCCGTGGAAACTTAGAAATAGGCTCAAAGCTTGCTGGAGCGCGGGCTATGGCGGGCTCTACCAGAAATTCAAACAACAGCGGTGCAGAGTCAAGACCCAGTTCTGCCACCATTCGCGGGTGCAACTCACCTATCCAGCCAATAGGCACACCATTACGCTCAATACGGCCACTGCGCCCGGGCCGCAAAACAGAACTTTCTGCAGCGACAAAATGAAACTCATGCCCCTTGCCGGTCAGCATCATCAATGAGTAGACGTCTGACTTTATGTCAAATATATCCAAACCGGCCGAATTGCCCTCCCAGTGCTCCTGCATGTAGGTGCCCGAGACAACACCGGCAAAAACCTGCTGCTCCTCCAGGTCATCGCCCTGCCCGCTGAACTTTACGCCATGCTCAAATAAACGAACTCGATTTTCCTGACGATTTAAATTAAGCGTTAAAGCCTGAATTAAACCCGGCCACAAACTGCGGCGCATCACTGATTGAGCTGAGGAAATGGGATTCTGCAAAGCGATGTGTTGATCATCACCGGCAAACAAAGCATCCATTGCGGGATCAATAAAGCTATAGGTTATGGCCTCTTGATAGCCCTGATCCACCAGCCCTGCCCGCAAGCGATCCACCGACACGCGGGTTTCGGTGCTGCTGGCCAATTGCAGCGGCATACTGCCGGCAATATCCGGAATCTGATCGTAGCCATACAGGCGCACGGCCTCTTCAATCAGATCTTCTTCAATACTTATATCAAAGCGGGCACACGGCGGCGTGATGTGCCAGCCCTCTTTTATGGTTTCAATCTGCATGCCAAGTGCGGTAAACATCCGCAGTACATCGGCATCGGGCACGCTAATACCCAGCAATGAATCGAGCTTCGCACGGCGTAATAGCACAGCGGGTCGCTTCGGCAGTTCTGCCTCGAGGCGTTCGACCGCAACAGGCCCCGGCGTGCCGCCGGCAATATCAAGCAGCAACGCTGTTGCCCGCTCAAGCGCGGCCTCAGTGTTCGAGAAATCCACACCACGCTCAAAGCGCAATGACGAGTCGGTGTGCAAACCGTAGCCGCGAGCCTTGCCCGCTAGCGCATCCGGCGCAAAGAATGCCGCTTCAAATAACACATCAACTGTGCTGCTCTCCACTGCAGTCCGCTCACCGCCAATAACGCCGGCAAAAGCAACCGCGCCTGCGGCATCCGAAACAACCAAATCGGTATCGGCCAAAATCAGTTCGTCGCCGCCTAAAACCTGCAACTTTTCGCCCGCCTTCGCAAAGCGAACAGCCATATCGCCTTCAATTTTGCTCAGGTCATAACCGTGCATGGGCTGACCCAACTCCAACATCACGTAGTTGGTCACATCCACGACCGGATGAATAGGACGAATACCGGCACGACGCAAACGCTCGCGCAGCCAAACCGGTGTTAGGGCTAATGAGTCAATACCCGTTACAACACGAGCAGCAAACAATGGCGCAGCAGCGCCGGCCTGCAATGACACATTAACAGCCGCCTTGCTGCCAGCCGCAACGGGAATAATCGCCGGTGTCGTTAGCTCCAGCGAGTTAGCCGCGGCCAACTCACGTGCAACACCGCGAATACTGAAGCAATCTGCACGGTTGGGGGTGAGATCCACATCGATAACAGTGTCGGTGAAACAGATCACCTCGGCAATGGGCGTTCCCGGCTGAGCATTATCCTCCAGCGAATACAAACCCTCGCTCTGAGCTTCAAGACCGAGCTCGGACGCGGAGCACAACATGCCAAACGAAGGCTCGCCACGCAACTTGCTTTGTTTTATTTTAAAGTTGCCCGGCAAAACGGCACCAATTGTCGCCACCGGATACACCCCGCCGACAACCACATTGCTCGCGCCGCACACAATGCTCAGGGGCTCATCTGCACCGATATCAACAGAACAGATACGCAATTTGTCAGCGTTTGGGTGCGCCTTCAATTCAAGAACCCGGCCAACAACCACTTTTTCGGGTGCGGCCGGAAGAGCATCAATGCTATCGACTTCCAAGCCGGCCATGGTCAGCTGATGACCCAAGGCCTCCGAACTGATATCCGGATTTGCCCATTCACGCAACCACTGTTCACTTATCTTCATTGATACAGCCCCTACTTAAACTGACGCAGAAACTGCAGGTCATTATCAAAGAACAAACGAAGATCATCCACGCCATAGCGAAACATCGCGAGGCGCTCGATACCCATGCCAAAGGCATAACCCTGATAGACGTCAGGGTCGATACCCACGTTACGCAACACATTCGGGTGCACCATGCCGCAACCGAGAATTTCCAGCCACTTGCCATTCTCGAGCAACACGTCTGCCTCTGCAGAAGGCTCGGTAAACGGAAAGTAGCTGGGGCGGAAACGCAGCTGCGTGGGCGCTTCAAAAAACGCCTCAACAAACTGATTCAACACCGCCTTTAGGTTCGCAAAGCTAACGCCCTTATCGATAACCAGCCCTTCTACCTGATGAAACATCGGGGTGTGGGTCATGTCTGAATCGCAACGGTACACACGACCGGGAGCAATCATGCGAATAGGTGCACCCTGCTCCAGCATAGTGCGAATTTGCACCGGTGAAGTGTGGGTGCGCAGAACCTTGCCATCGGGAAAATAAAATGTGTCGTGCATGGCACGCGCCGGATGATTCTCAGGAATATTCAGTGCTGTAAAATTGTGAAAGTCATCTTCAATTTGTGGCCCCTCAAACACAGAGAAGCCAGCGCCGCGAAAAATATCTTCGATACGCTGACGGGTGCGGGTCACCGGGTGCAAATTGCCCGGAGTATGGCCACGCCCGGCAAGACTAAGATCAACAGCATCCGCTTTGAGCTGCTCCTGCAACGCGACCTCTTCTAATGCATTACGTCTGACGGCAATGGCATCCTGAACCGTCTGCTTTGCGGTATTAATTGCTGCACCCGCTTCACGACGCTCATCGGCAGGCAGCGCACCCAATTGTTTCAACTGCGCAGTGAGTTCGCCTTTTTTGCCCAGAAAAGCAACCCGCACACCATCGAGTGTGTCCAGGTCGTTGCTGGCAGCAACCGCCTGCTCAGCACGCTCAATCAGCTCACCGAGATCAACCATGGACCCTTTAGCTCCCTGCCCCCGCGGGGGTTCACCACAGACCTGCCACAAGGCAGTGGCGATCTATTTAAATGTTCAGTCAGGCTGTCATTCCGCTGGCAGTAAATTGTCTGCGGCAGTCAGAAAAAAACCGGGCCGAATAACCGGCCCGGTTTACAGACCTGCAAATACTGTACTTACTACTTGCTTGCCAGTGCCGCTTTAGCCTGCTCAGCAACTGCAGCAAACGCAGCTTCATCATATACCGCGATATCAGCCAACACCTTACGGTCGACTTCGATCTTGGCGATATTCAAACCATTAATAAAACGGCTGTATGACAAACCATTCAAACGGGCTGCTGCATTAATACGGGCAATCCACAACGCACGGAACTGACGTTTACGCTGACGACGATCACGATACGCATACTGACCGGCTTTAATAACTGCCTGTTTAGCAACGCCATAAACTTTACGGCGAGCGCCATAATAGCCTTTCGCTTTAGCTAAAATTTTACGGTGACGCGCCTTGGCCGTCACGCCTCTTTTTACTCTTGCCATCTCTTCGTTTCCTTATGCGTGAGGCAATAATTGCTTAACGCTTTTTACATCGCATTCAGCAATATGTGCAGCTTTACCCAATTGACGTTTCCGTTTGGACGTCTTCTTGGTAAGGATGTGACGAAGATGAGACTGGCCACGTTTAAAACCGCCTTTTGTACGACTGAAACGCTTAGCCGCACCGCGATTGGTTTTCAATTTTGGCATTACTAACTCCAATTGGCCTGACCCGAACCCTGCCATCTTATGATGACTCAAGGGCCGAACTGCAGGCGGGGCCGTCGGATTTCATAAAAACCAAACTAAACCCACTTTTATATTCCTGCAACACCGCCAGATCAATTGCTAATGGCGGGATACAGGTCCTTTTTTAAGGCTATAACTAAAGCCCTAATTCTTTCTTGGTGACATCACCATAACAAGCTGACGGCCTTCCATTTTTGGAAACTGCTCGACCACTGCCAACTCACTGAGATCTTTTTCTACCCGCTTCAACAGCTGCACACCCAGTTCCTGATGCGCCATTTCACGACCGCGATAACGCAAAGTCACCTTTGCTTTATCACCGCCTTCAAGAAAGCGAGTTAAATTACGCAGCTTCACCTGATAATCATTATTATCGGTACCGGGACGGAATTTAACTTCCTTCACCTGAACCTGTTTTTGCTTCTTTTTGGAAGATTGGTTCTTCTTGCTCTGCTCGAACAGGAACTTACCAAAATCCAGAACTCTGCAAACCGGAGGATCAAGTTTCGGTGACACTTCAACCAAATCCAATCCCTTCTCCTTGGCGAGATTTACGGCGTCATCCAGCATCATTATGCCGACCTGTTCACCCTCATCATCAATGACGCGAACCCTACTGGATTCAATCTCGTTATTACGCTTAATGCGTTTTTTGGCAGCTATCTGTTAATCCTCCAATGTAGAACGGCCGCGGCTCGCTATTTCGGTGTCAAGCCCAGCCGCCAATGTTTCAATTGGCATGCTTCCAAGGTCTTGCCCGCTTCGCGTGCGCACGGCCACTTCGTTATTTTCGCTTTCCCTGTCACCCACCACGAGCAGGTACGGGACGCGCTTTATTGTGTGCTCGCGAATTTTAAAGCCGATTTTTTCGTTTCTCAAGTCCATTTCAACTCGAAATCCCTGTTTTATAAGGGAATCCCGAACTTTTTGGACATAGTCTGCCTGATTATCAGTGATATTCAGCACCACCACCTGCACCGGCGCCAGCCAGGTGGGCAGGCTACCTGCATGATGTTCAAGCAAAATTCCGATAAACCGTTCAATAGAACCGAGAATCGCCCGGTGCAACATGACGGGTGTATGGCGGTTGCCATCCTCACCAATATAAGTGGCTTCTAATCGCTCTGGCATCGAGAAATCGAGCTGAACTGTGCCCAATTGCCACACACGACCGATGCTATCGCGCAAATCAAAGTCAATTTTCGGGCCATAAAATGCGCCGTCACCCTCGTTGAGCGTCCACTCCATGCCCTTACTTTCAAGCGCGTTCTTTAAACCAGTCTCGGCTTTATCCCAAAGCGCCTCTTCCCCCACCCGTTTCTCCGGGCGCGTGGACAGCTTGGTGACCACTTCAGCAAATCCAAAATCTTTGTAAACACTAAATACCAGATCGATGAAACCAGACACCTCTTCCTGGATCTGATCTTCGGTGCAGAAAATATGAGCGTCGTCCTGCACAAAACCCCGCACCCGCATTAACCCATGCAAGGTGCCGCTGGCTTCGTTGCGATGACACGAACCAAACTCAGACAAGCGCAACGGCAAATCGCGATAGCTGTGCAACTTGCGGTTGTACACCTGCACATGACACGGGCAGTTCATCGGTTTAACCGCGTAGACGCGATTTTCTTCGTCGCCAACCGTAAACATGTTTTCGCGGTACTTATCCCAGTGGCCCGACTTCTCCCACAACGATCTGTCCACAATCTGCGGGGTATTAATCTCTTGATAGTTGTTTTCGGCAAGGCGTTCGCGAATGTAATTTCGCACCGTACGGTTGAGCGTCCAACCGTCAGCGTGCCAAAACACCATGCCCGGCGCTTCTTCCTGAAAGTGAAACAGGTCAAGCGATTTACCAAACTTACGATGGTCTCGCTTCTCGGCTTCTTCAAGACGATGCAAGTACGCCTTAAGCGCTTTCTTATCGCCCCAGGCTGTGCCGTAAATCCGCTGAAGCATTTCGTTATTGGAATCACCGCGCCAATAAGCGCCGGCCACTTTCATCAACTTAAATGATTTGAGGTGCCCGGTTGATGGCACGTGCGGACCGCGGCATAAATCCGCCCAATCGCCCTGCTCATACAAACCGATCTCATCGGTCTGGGGAATGCCTTCAATAATTTCAGCTTTGTAGGCTTCGCCCTGATCACGAAAATAATCAATGGCTTCATCACGCGACAGCACTTTGCGCTGCACTTTTAAATCGGCCTTAACAAGCTCAGACATTTTCTTTTCGATGGCGGTTAGATCCTCAGGGGTAAACGCGCGCTCAAAAGAAAAGTCATAATAAAAGCCGTCTTCGATAACCGGGCCAATGGTGACCTGAGCTGTGGGGAACAGCTCTTTAACGGCGTTGGCCAGCAAATGCGCGGCCGAATGGCGAATCACTTCCAGCCCTTCATCATCGCGGCTCGTCACAATGGCGAGATTGCTGTCGGTGGTGATCAGATGCGAGGTATCAACCAACTCGCCATCGATCTTGCCGGCCAATGCGGCCTTAGCAAGCCCGGGGCCAATATCCAGGGCAATGTCGGCCACCGATACGGCC
>JAQWPD010000023.1 GCA_029245525.1 Gammaproteobacteria bacterium
GCACTCAATCCTACCAGGATAAAAACAGATCCAGTCATGGATGGTTTCGAAGGCTGGTTTCGGGTCAGGGTAGCTCCAGCCGATGGCTTGTGATCTGACTGATTCTGCTAATGCCCAGTAATCAGCAGCACCTTTCCATTCGCAGAAAGAGTTTCCTCTTACCAGAATTAAGTGTTCAAGGGCTATATCTTCGGGTGGGATGTAGATTGTGGGTGGGCTTGCTGTTTCTAGTACCCGCTTGCAACGAGCTGAACGGGCAATGGATAGATTAGCGACCCTAACCTCTATGCGTTGATCGCACTCCACCAGTGCGGGTGGCCGCGGATAATCCCATACAGACTCTTGCTGGTCATGAGGTTGGTTTGCAAAATCGGGCCGATGTTGACCGTAATATTTCCACATACTTAATACTTCGTATGGGTTTATAAAAAAGATTCGATTTCGCTAAAAGTTAAAAAATTCAGATGAGATTGTTTTGTGACGCGGTGAAAGATAATGCTGGCAAGCATGCCCAGTATTGCTAAACCCGTGACTACTGCAAATACGTCCTGATGGCGAGCTGCGCCCGGGGAACGGTCGAGAAGCCAGCCTATCTGTCGCACATCGTAATCATTGTAGAAGCCGAGGGCGGCAGCAAGTAGAATCACAACCAGAATGAGCGAACCCGAAATTGTCACAAACTTAAGCAAAGTAAACCCCTTAATAGCGCCGGCGGCTAAAGGCACATGGCCGGCACGGCAGTTAAGCATTAGGCTGATCTTAGTCCGTGTCACTCATTCGGCGACCGGTCACCCTGCGCTCGGTCTATCTGCGGTCACCCATGCGTATAGAACCTGCGGCATAGCGGTTGCCTGAAGTAGAGTGGCTGTTATCAGGAACAAAGCTTGCGGGCAGCCCTTAAGTTCGCTTTTCTCAGGAAAAATACATTAAGGAATACTGACATGACCTTACATTTTGATCGTCGTTTATTGCTTCAGGGAGGCTCAGCTTTGGC
Organism: Gammaproteobacteria bacterium; assembly: GCA_029245525.1. Taxonomy (GTDB): domain Bacteria; phylum Pseudomonadota; class Gammaproteobacteria; order Steroidobacterales; genus JABIQA01. Next base: position 995 of record JAQWPD010000023.1, read on the forward strand.
TATTGCCGCACTGCTACCAGGCTGTGCGACATCCCGCGGGCGGAGTCCGAATCCGGCGTTAATCAGTGAGGTGCCACGCAGCGATTTCGGCTTTGCGACGACCTGCGATGACGTGGTGGCCGGATATGACCTCTCCGGCAAGACAATACTCATTACCGGCTGCAACTCAGGCTTGGGTTATGAATCAATGCGTGCACTTGCTAGCCGGGGAGCGCATGTGATCGGTACAGCACGAACGCTAAAAAAAGCAGAGCAAGCCTGCAGCAGCGTTAAGGGACAAACGACACCGTTGGTGTGTGAACTTACCGATATGGATTCAGTAGCGGCATGCGCTATTGCAGCAGATGAGTTGCTTAATAAAAGCAATCAACATCTTGATGTGCTCATGTGCAATGCCGGCATTATGGCGTTGCCTAAGTTGGAGCAGGTGGATGTCAATGGCGTAACCCTTGAAAAGCAATTCGTGGTCAATCATTTGGGGCATTATCTGCTGACTCGAAATCTGCTGCCGCAGGTAGAGGCCGCTGCAGGCAGGGTGGTGATGCTATCAAGCACGGGTTATAGCTTGGCGCCCGCTGAAGGCATTCAGTTTGACAACCTCTCGGCTGCAGTGAACTACAAGTCATTTTCGGCGTACGGTCAGACCAAGCTCTCAAATGCATTGTTCGCCGACGAAGTTGCGCGTCGCTATGCCAATACGGGACTGACCTCAAATTCAGTGCATCCTGGCATTGTAGCGACCAATCTTGGCCGCTATATGTCCAGCAAACCCCGCGATCCGAATAAGCCTCTGCGTAAAGGGTTTAAAAACCCCGCGCAGGGTGCGGCCACCCAGGTTTACGTCGCCATAGATTCCCGTTTGGCAGGCGTTACCGGCTACTATTTCGAAGACTGCAATCCCTCAGCGATGACAGGCCCCCATGCGGAGAACGAAGCGCTGGCATTAAAGTTGTGGAATGTGTCTGCGCAGTTGGTTACGCCATGGCTGTCATCTACCTAGCATTGTGCTACTCCAGTCAGACGTATTCCGTCAGTTCATAGTTACTTAGGTGGATATAAAAATATCGCAGCAATAATAAAGAGAGAGCATCTTGCGTATTGACGTCATTATTGAATCGGATAAGCCCGTAGGCCGGTGGCTCGAATTGGGCAAGTTGGCGGAGTCTGTTGGTCTGGGTGGTGTTTGGGTAGCCAACAATGCGAACGGCAGAGATGCCTTTGTTAATTTCACGCCACTCGCCACGCAGACAGAGCGCATCGCTATGGGGCCGATTGCGGTCAGTCCATTCGAATTGCACCCATTAAAAATGGCAGTATCGCTGTTAAGCTTAAATGAGATAGCCGAGGGGAGGGCGCAGATAGTTATTGGCGCTGGTGGTGGTACCGCAGATGCTATGGGAAAAAAACCAAAACGCATGATTCGTGCCGTTAGAGAATGCGCCGAACTGATTTCTCGAGCGGCCAGCGGAGTGCCGGGAAAATACGAGGGTGAGCTTTACCCGGTAAGTTGGATGGATACACGCTGGGTAACACAGGCACCACCAATGGTGTTCGTTGGTGCGAACGGACCTAAAATGCTGAAATCGGCAGCGGCCTATGCGCAGGGCATCATGTTCAGCGACTTTACGCCCGACAGAGTTCGTTGGGCGCATGACATCATAGATCCTGTGCTGCAGCAGCGTGATCTGAGTCCGCACACCTATCCGCTGAATAATTTTTGGGCTTGGCATGTCAAAGACAGTGCCGAAGAAGCGCACCGTGAGGCTCGCATTTGGCTGTGTGTCCGCGGCACGATATACCCGGATTATATTCGCGATGTTGTCAATGAGGATGAAGCTAAAATCGTGACGGATAACATCGGTGAATTTGCAAAAGCGTTTTATAATCGCAGCCCTGATATCAATAAGGTGCCCGACAATATTTTGACCAAAATAGTAGATCGAGGCACCTCCGCATCATCCCTTGATAATATCGATAGGGAAGTAGAGCGGTTCAGAGAGTTTAAGCGTGCTGGATTGACGCAGATTGCGTTAAAAGTTTATGGGAATCCTGATGCTGCAATTCGAACTATCGGCAAGCATATTGTTCCCGCATTAAGTGATGGCTAACTCGTTATGACTGGTGAGCACAAACGAAAGTCGTTTCGTGAACCAAGCAAATAGCATGAGTGTGACTGATGGAATTTAGAGACTATTACGAAGTGATGGGGGTGGCGCGTGATGCCACTCAAGATGAAGTTAAGCGCGCTTACCGAAAACTGGCTCGTAAATACCACCCGGATGTAAGTAAAGAGGGTGATGCCGAGGAACGCTTTAAGGAAGTGGGCGAAGCTTACGAGGTGTTAAAGGATGCAGAGAAGCGCGCCGCCTATGATCAGTTGGGCTCGAATCATAAGGCCGGTCAGGAGTTTCAGCCGCCGCCGGGCTGGGATGAGGGTTTTGAGTTCAGCGGAGCGGGGTCTAATGCCGGTCGGGGGTACACCGGTGGCGGCGGTTTTGGCGGTGCGCAGTACAGCGACTTCTTCGAGGATTTATTTGCTCAGCGCAAAGCGGGCGGACGGCAGCAGGATTCGCAGTTCGGTATGCGGGGTGACGATAGACACGCGCGGATAGTGATTGATTTTCGCGACAGTTACACCGGCACGCAACGAAACATTAGTTTGCATGCGCCCGAGGTGACCGCAGATGGGCATGTTGTCACCAAAGAACTTACTCTTAATGTAAAAATTCCCAAAGGTATTCGGGCGGGGCAAAAAATCCGGCTGGCAGGCCAGGGCGGTTTGGGCGCGGGCGGCGGTAAAGCCGGCGACCTGTTTTTGGAAGTCGAGTTTAGCCCGGCCAAGCGTTATCGCATTGACGGTGCAAATGTTTACCTCACCCTGCCGGTGGCACCTTGGGAGGCCGCATTGGGAGCAACCGTTGCCGTGCCACTGCCATCAGGTAGTGTGGAGTTAAAAATACCGGCCAATTCCAGTCAGGGCAGTAAATTGCGCATGAAGGGCAAAGGGCTGCCGGGCAAAATGCCGGGCGATATGTATGTGCTGATTGAGGTGCAGCTGCCGCCGGCGGATAGCGAGGTTGCTAAGGACTTGTATAAGAAAATGTCGGAGGAGCTGCCGTTTGCTCCGCGGGCAGACCTGTGAGGTATGAACATGATTGAATATGATCGAAACGCACCTGCGGGTGAAGTGTTTGATGAGTCGACAGTAATCAGTCTCACTCAGTTGTGTGAGGTATGTTCAGTGGAACAGACACTCATTGAGCAATTGGTTGAAGAGGGTGTGCTCGATCCCTTGGGCTCCGGGCCGAACGATCTGCGGTTTCGTTATACCAGTGTGCGCATCACTCTTACTGCGATCCGCCTGCAGGATGACCTGGGCGTCAACCTGGCGGGTGCAGCGCTGGCGCTGGATTTGCTTGATCGTATTGACGATTTGCAGCGCCAACTCCGGATAGCGTCAACGGATTAGTTGCTGCAGCCTAAAGGTTTTTTACTCTGCTGCAGCATCACGGTGAGGTTTATTGTTAACCGCCCAATCATATTGTAGGTATTTGACCTTATAGCCAATGGGCAGAGGCTCGGTGCGATAGTGATTTATGTAGTCGGGCAGGTCGCGTGCTTTCCCTGAGGGCACAAAGTCTTTGGTGTAGAAATCAAAGATAGCAGACACCCAAATCTGTTGCTTTTCATCATCAACCCTGACGTATTTTTCGCTATTGATAAACTCACGCGTGGCTTCTTCGAGTTGTTCGTCGAGTTGTTCCGTCTGGAATGCAGACCGCGGCAGTTGTGGGCAGTCACGAACCATACAGTTCAAACTGAAATGGACTCGTGGTTCATTTAATGGCCGGATTACCTTGTTCTCATAGTCGTGCAGATTGGTGTTTTTCCCATCAATCTCTATGCGGCGAAATCTGAAGAAACCAGCACGTTTAAAAAAACTGTCAAAGTCTTTCGGTACGCCTTCCTCTATTACGCCATACATAGCCAGCGCATTATAGGTGTTGATGTGAAAAGCGAGAATGGCCTCGCGTGAGTCAAATGTCTCCGGGTCGGTGCTGGGTCCATACACTTTGACCGCATCGACATAGCTCTTTAGCTCAGTCGGGTTGGCGGCCAGCGCTTTAAAATTAATTCGACCGGATTCGTCCACCTGCATTTCGAGCACAGACTGCCAGCTAGCGAGTGCATTGGCATAGTCGGAGCGTGTGTCAGCCATCACGCTTAGCGACAGCATGCTAATTGCCGACAGTGCTATTGTTTTTAGGAGCTGCATAGGTCTGCTTCCGAAGCCACAGGCTCTGGTATCTGCCTCTAATACTGCGGCGTCTAAATCTTTGCGTGTTATAAGGGCCACACAATTAAGATCATCGGCACTGAGACGGCCACGATAATGATTTCTAACGGCAGGCCCATACGCCAGTAGTCGCCGAACTTATAACCACCGGGCCCCATAATGAGGGTGTTGTTCTTGTGCCCTATGGGGGTGAGGAATGCACACGATGCAGCCACAGCAACGCCCATAAGGAACGGGTCGGGGTTTACATTCAGGCGTGCCGCAATTTCAACCGCAATGGGTGCGGCGATGACTGCGGTGGCGGTGTTGTTCATCACATCGGAGAGCGTCATAGTGACAATAATAAGCAGCGTCAGCACGATCGCGGGTGAAAACTCAGAGGAGACACTTAAAATAGAGTCGACAATGAGTGTCGTGCCCCCGGTGGACTGCAAAGCGGCACCGATAGGAATCATTGAGCCCAGCAGTACAATCACCGGCCACTCTATGGAATCGTACATGCTGCGCACGGGGACTATATTCAACAGTATATAAAGCGTGGTTACACAGCCCAGAGCCACAGGTAGATAGACGAGCCCGGTACTAGCGAGAATAATGGCTGTGCTAAATACGCCTACAGCAAGCCAGGCTTTATCTCGCTTGATAACGCGCTGACCGCGATCTTGGAGGGGCAGCAGGCTGAGCCGGCCGATGACGTCGCTGAGGCGTTCATCCGAGCCCAGCAGCAGCAGTACATCGCCGGGCTTGATGGTCAGTTGTCTTACGTTGTCACGAAAGCGCACCCCTTGTCGTGATACGCCTACGAGTGCGACACCATAGCGATACAGTAAACGCAGCGATGCGGTCGAGCGGCCAGCAAGATTAGAGCTTGGCGGCACGACGAGTTCACTGAGTTGAAGGTCTTCATCTTGGAGTGCGGTGAGTCCGCTACCCACATATTCGAGCCCCATGCTGCCCAACAGAGTATCGATGCTTTCCGGATTGGCTTCGATCACCAAGGTGTCACCGGCCCTGATCTCAACACGGCGTGTGATGCCGGCTAAGCGATTGCCATTACGAATTAAACCAATAATCTCAACGTCGGATTTTTCCGCTTCGGCATTAAGGTCATTGATTTTTTTGCCGATGATTTTCGAATCTTCGGTAACTTTAAGTTCAGCGATATAGTCGGCAAGATCAAAAAGCTCTGTGGGAGAGTTGGCCTGCTGTCGGTTTTTGGGCAGCAAGCGCCAACCAATAATAGTGACATAGGCGATGCCGACAGCGGCACAAGCGAGCCCCACAGGTGCAAAATCGAACATGCTGTAGGGAGCGCCCAGAGCCTCGTTACGAAACTCTGCGATCACTATATTAGGTGGCGTGCCGATTAGGGTAATCATGCCGCCGAGTATCGATGCAAATGACAACGGCATTAGGCTGAGTGCGGGGCTCCGTTTTGCCTTAGCAGCCGCCTGCATATCGACGGGCATTAATAGCGCAAGTGCCGCCACATTATTCATTACGGCTGAAAGTACCGCAGCCAGCGAAGACATCATCGCAATATGCATGCCCAATCTGCGTGAGCCGTCGATAACAAAGCGGGCTAATAATTCAATCGCGCCTGAGTTGGATAAACCACGACTCACAATCAACACCAGAGCAATAATAATAGTTGCAGGATGACCGAAGCCGGAAAACGCCAGTTCTTTAGGCACGACCCCGGTAAGCAATGCAACCAGCAGGGCAGCAAAGGCAACAATGTCGTAACGCCAGCGACCCCAGATAAGGAGTATAAATACAGTAAATAGCAGGGCGAACAGAATAAGCTGGTCGGTCATCCTTCATCCCAGCTCAAAAAGAACTGAGTGACAAAATTTGCACCAATTGACATGACGAGTGCAGGGTAAGCAAATACCCATAACGTAACGCTATCGAGTATGCTGGTTTTTA
>JAQWPD010000044.1 GCA_029245525.1 Gammaproteobacteria bacterium
CTCATTACTGAGTACTACACATCCTCAACACCGGTCATACGCATTGCGGAATCCGGTAAAACCGGTGCAGCAACGGTAATGATTACGGGACTTGCCGTCGGCATGCAGTCAGTGGTTATTCCATTGCTGACAATCTGCGCAATCATCTATGTCTCAACAGATCTTGCGGGGGTTTATGGTGTCGGTATTGCAGCAGTCGGTTTGCTGGCAACTGTTGGCATGACCATGGCTGTAGATGCTTATGGCCCTATCGCCGATAACGCCGGCGGCATCGCAGAGATGGGTGGTCTGGGTGCCGATACCCGCGAAATCACTGACTCGCTCGATGAACTGGGCAACACCACCGCAGCAATGGGTAAAGGTTTTGCCATCGGTGCGGCAGCATTGGCGGCACTGGCAATTATTGCTGCATTCGTCGAAACCATAACAAAATTTAATCCCGATTTTGTGCTGCACCTTGGCGACCCGATGGTCTTGATTGGCCTCTTCCTCGGTGGCATCGTGCCGTTTCTTATCGCCAGTATCACCATGACTGCAGTGGGCGAAGCGGCCATGACTATGATTGAGGAAATCCGTCGGCAGTTCCGCGAAATTCCCGGCCTCATGGAAGGCACAGCAGAACCCGACAATGCCAAGTGTATTGATATCGCAACTACCGCGGCACTGCGAAAAATGCTGCTTCCGGGCTTGGTGGCTGTAGCAGTTCCCCCTGCTATAGGCTTCGGCCTAGGGCCGGAAGCCTTGGGTGGAGCGCTCGGTGGTGCCCTGCTCGGCTGTGTGCTCCTCGCGCTTACGATGGCTAACGCCGGCGGTGCTTGGGACAACGCCAAAAAATATGTCGAAAAAGGCAATCTCGGCGGCAAGGGCTCGGATGTGCATTCAGCCGTTGTTGTTGGTGACACCGTCGGTGATCCGTTCAAAGATACCTCAGGCCCATCGATGAACATTTTGATTAACGTTATGGCTATCGTCAGCTTGGTGATTGCACCACTGCTGGTTTAGCCTGTTGAGGTTTAAAAACAGATACGCTTAATGCGGTCAATAAAAAAGGGCGGCCAAACGGTCGCCCTTTTTTTAAACTGAGTTTATTGCCCTATTTTTACAGCGTCTGTCACCATGATGAAACGCCCCCCCAAAACACGGCAGCTGCACCCGATTTTGAGAAAGTCGATGAATGTGCCTGAAAAACCCCAGCCCCGAGACCGCTACTTCACCGCAATTTTTACCTCGGGCTTGTCAAAAGGGTTATTGGCACAGTAGTTCATGCCGATACCCTCTTTAATATTACCGTTCTTATCAACCTTCGCGAAAATACGATATGGCTCATAGTCAGCCAGAATGCCGTATTCACCTGTGTAGGTGTAGCAGGCAAAGTTTTCAAACACAAAATATTTTGGCGGTAAGAAAGTCAGCGTAGAGAAAGCGACAAGAGTCACTGTGTACGCTACGCCGGCCCAACGACGAGTATTTATCTCAAGCGGCTCTCGGGAGAGAATGCACCAGCTAACAAACTGCCCGGCAGCAATACCGAAAATCATGATGCTGAGCATCAATGGCAATGAAGGCTTCACACCTACAGCAAATGACCATTCCATATACCCAAAATAGGTCAACATTATAAGTGTCGGCGTAGTCACCAAGGCCATTGCCTTACCGAACCAATAGTTATTGGCATCATCGCGTGTGTAAGTGTATTGGACTAAGGCCCAGACCAAGCCAGGCCAAAAGTACATTTTAGTGTGTTCCCAAGCACTTTCGTTAACAGCAGCAACAAGCGCCATCGGCGTCCAGTAATCGGTCAACTCAAAGGCAAAGTGCAATAATGAACCGACCACCGCGACCCAAAATACGCAGCCTATGTCCCATAATGCCAGTTTTAATTTTCGGTTCATGGTTTTTTCCCCTGCCACACCAGTTCATCCCATCTCCCATAGATTCGCTTCGTTTGCCCCTTTGGATTCATGCCAATAACACCACCCTTCGGGCAATAAGCGCAGAGATACTTAGAATTTAAAGATTCTGGATAGAATTGGCGACTATTATTTTCAGCTTGAGTTCACCGGAATATTTATGCTTGAACTATTTGTCGCACTGATTGCAATAACTGGCATTGTAATTGCCATTATTTTCAACACCAAATACAAAAGTCGCAAATGGGATATGTATTATCCCAATCTGGCATGGATGCGCGGCGGTATGTACTTCAGCTTCTGCTGGACACTATCGTATCTCACCGGCGGCATGGCTCTCATTCTCGATAATCCAGTGTTCACTGCAGAGCAATGGGCAAACCCAAACTGGCGCATCTATACCGGACTGGCCTGCCTGTTTATTGTTTTAGCGTATAGCGTTAATTGGTGTTACTTCACTCCGGTGTTTAAACGAAAGAAGAAGTGGCTGGTCGCAATTATTTTCGGTGCTCTTTGGGGGTCAAGTTCTGGCCAGTTGTTTTTATCAGCGTGGCTACTCGCAAACATGACGCCTCTTACCGTCTGGTGGGCAACTGGCGCGGCATTCCTGTGTCTTGCTGCCTACCAACCCAACTGGCATAACATTTATTGGGATCATTACATTGCGCCCGAGCATGACACACCAATGACTCAGGTTATTAAAGCCACCACCTGCCATATTCCGAACCTGCTCATCTGGTTGCCCCTTCTCACTATTTACGAAAACTACGCGCTGTTTGTTGGTGCGCAGGTCTGGGCCTGCACCTCGGCAGCACTCGGCATGCACTTTCCGGCGCCGTGGGATGCCCCCAGCAAACTAAACTATGCTGTTCGAACCGATGCAAAGCCCGCCCGATGCACTGGCTACATTCCTGCAGACCCTAAAAAAGACCCGTACACCCCGTTTTATCCGGGATGGACCGGGCCTGATAAGCCATAAATCAAGCAATTGAGGCTGAGTTAATAAGGACAAACCTATGAGCGAATCACATCCCTGGTTAGAAACCACACCTTGGCCTACCGCGCAGCTGCCGCGTGAAGAACTCAGCACGCGAATCGAGCACTTTCTGGCGACCCAATGGATGGGCGTACTATGCACCATTGGGAAGAATGGTCCTATCGGCAGTCCGGTTGAATATTATGCGGATGGTTTAAATATTTTTATTCTGCCGCAACCGAACAGCCCAAAGGTAAAAGCCATCACACGTGATCCGCGATTGTGTTTTGCTATCCACGGAGAAAACTCCGGCTGGGCCAGCGTGCGCGGTGCACAGGTCTTTGGCAATGCCCGGTTTATTGATCCTGGCACACCAGAACATGAACATGGCATGCGTGTTTATCGTTGGCAGCAATCGGCCATACAGCTGGGCAAACCTTTGGATACGGCACCGCAAGTGCCGTTGCTGGTCATTAAACCCGAGCGGGTGGTGTACACCGAGCACTGGCTGCGAAAAGACGGTTTTGGTCCAAGGCAGATCTGGCATTGCGATCCCGATAAGCAAGGCGCATCCAGAACTTATAGCCACTAATTAGAAGCGCGAATACCAGCGACCACCTCTAAAATCATCAATTGCATGGGCTTACACCCGATGCCAACAACCTCTTCAAAATCAGATGGCACATCGAAGGCACCATTGCGGATAGCCTGGTAACAGCCGGTTAACATTGCCGCCACCTCGGCACCGCGTACGGGTGTCATTTTAGCAAGACATTCTTCATCGCTGCTCATTTCATAGCGGACATTAATTTCGGCGCAATGATTCACCATCTCAACCAGTTGTTCCTGCGTATACGCATCGCCCACCAGATTTACTACACGATTATCGCAGTGGCCTGCCAGTGCCAAACGCGCAAAAGCAATCGCCAACTCATTGCGGGTAATGTAGGCGCAGTAGCCCTCTCCCCCGTTGTTTCGAAAGACGCCCTCAGCGGCTGCGTTGAGAATATGGGCCACATCAAATTCAAGATACAAACCATTGCGGGCAGCGATCCATATAAGGCCTGATTCCTGCAAATCCTGCTCGGCCTGACGATTCACCTCCGCCATGGGTGCGTACATAGTCTGCATTTCGTCACCGTTGCCGATCACGCTGGTGTAAATAACTTTGCGGACACCCGCAGCCAGAGCAGCCTTAATAACATTACGGTGCAACGCCACCCGATCGCCAACACCCGCGGGCGTGGAAACAAGCACTGCGGTATCGACACCCGCAAATGCCTGCTGCATCTGCTCCACCGAGCCGTAGTCACCCTGCCTCACTTCCACACCGGAATCAGCAAGCTTTGAGGGATCGCGGGCGATGGCAACCAGACGCGATGTTTGATCTTCGCTGCCCTCTACCAATTCGCCCTGTGGTGTGTACTGTACATCGAGAAGACGCTTGAGTTCGTTGAGAATAGCGAGGCCCAGATGGCCGCTTGCGGCGGTAATTGCAATTTTCATAGTGACAGCACTTAAACGAAAGAGAGTGCCATTCTGCCATAAATTATTCAGCCAGAAGTACCAACAACGAAAAGAGGCTCCGCACGCGGAGCCTCTTTTCGTTGTCACCTCAGCTGATAACTGCAACCGCGTAATATAAAATTATCGGCATATACTTTCCGAACAGTTTCGGAACTGTGGACTCAGGGCAGATGCAAGAATAGTTAGCCCTGGCTTAAGACCTGCCCATGCTCCCTTGTAGAGTGGAACCCAACTGTTGGCCACTTTTCCTGAGTTAGGCTCAGCTTGTATTTACTGCTGGCCAGAAACACGGGATTGCCATCGACATCCAATGCCATTGAGGCCAGTTCGCGCTTCTGAAAATCATTCCGCGTTGTTTCGTCGGGAAAACTCAACCAGCGAGCTGTATGGATCTCAACGGGCTCATACTTAGCTTCGACACCGTACTCAGCCGACAACCGATGCGCAACAATTTCAAACTGCAAACGACCTACAGCACCCAATAACATGCGACCAAGATCATTAGTAAACACCTGCACTGCGCCCTCTTCACCAAGTTGCTCCAAACCCTTAGCAAGTTGCTTGGCTTTGAATGGATCTTCGGGACGTGCAGCTAAAAATAGCTCGGGTGCAAAATAGGGAATACCCGTGAAAGTAAGGTTCTCGCCCTCGGACAAGGTGTCACCGATCTGCAGCTGACCGTGATTGTGAATACCAATGATGTCGCCCGCATAAGCCGCTTCACTGGCGACACGACTGTTTGCCATAAAGGTCAGTGCATTACCGATGCGGAGCTCGCGATCAAGCCGCAGGTGCCGGGTTTTGATTCCGGGCTTGTACTCCCCCGAACAAATACGGAAGAAGGCAATGCGATCACGATGCTTCGGGTCCATATTTGCCTGAATTTTAAACACAAAGCCGCTGAATGGTTTTTCTGCTGGTGCCACTTCGCGACTTAGCGCAGCGCGCAGCTGTGGCTGAGGCGCCCAGCCAACCAACGCATCTAGAACTTCCTGGACGCCGAAGTTGTTAATACCGGAACCAAAAAAAACGGGTGTCTGCATGCCAGCCAGAAACATCTCTAAATCGAAAGGATCACTGGCTTCACGCAGCAACTCAACTTCTTCACGGAATGTTTCTATCTCGTCAGGATATAAGGTGTCCAGCAATGGGTTATCTAATCCCTTCATCACCTGCTGGTCTGTGCCTTGCTTTTCCTTGCCCGAGGTAAACTTCACCAAATGGTCGCGCTGCAAATCGTAAACACCACGGAACGACTTACCCATGCCGATAGGCCAGGTTACCGGAGCACAATCAATTTTCAGGGTTTCTTCAACTTCCTGAAGGATATCCAGGGGACCACGAACCTCGCGATCAAATTTATTCACAAAGGTAATAATCGGCGTGTTGCGCAAACGACAAACTGCCAACAGTTTAATAGTCTGCGCCTCAACGCCCTTGGCAGCATCAATAACCATCACCGCCGCATCGACAGCGGTCAGAACACGATATGTGTCTTCCGAGAAGTCTTCGTGACCGGGTGTATCCAGCAGGTTGATTGTGGTGTCGGCATACTCGAACTGCATTACCGAGCTGCTCACCGAAATACCTCGCTGCTTTTCGATCTCCAGCCAGTCGGATGTAGCATGGCGGGTTGCACGTCGCGCTTTGACCGCGCCAGCCTCCTGAATTGCACCACCATAGAGCAGCAGCTTTTCAGTCAAGGTTGTTTTACCTGCATCAGGGTGAGAAATAATCGCAAAGGTACGGCGCTTTGCCACTTTCTTGGCAAGCCGTTGCATTATTTCGGGCTGATTGCTGGTGTCAGGCATACGCTAAACAGGGTTACTTAATAACCGATCCAGAGGACCGGAGAATGCTTCAAGAAGCGCGCATCATACATTGCCTGAACACCTTTGGGTAAGGATTAGGCGCAATAGCCTAGCGGGAAACACTCTTAGCGGACAGTTTCCTAAAATCGCTGGCGTAGTTATTGAGTCGCCGCTTTGCAACTTCGCGCTGTTTCGGCGTCAGGCTATTAATCAGCCCACTGGTGAGATCGAGTGCGGCAACCAAATTAGCATCGACGGTTTTCTGAAACTCTGGCTCATCATAGTACCGCGGGTACACGTAAAGATTAGTAAGGCGCTCACGATACTCAGCCTCCGGCGGATGCTCTTTGACCAATTGCACAAATACCAACTGCCAGCGACGCCGGTTTTCAATCCAGTCTTGGGTAGCATCTCGCATATTGCCTAAAGAATTGCTGATATATTGCTTCTGCTCAGCATTCAATTTACCCAGAAATTGCTCAAGTATTTTAATTGTTCTTTCATCACGATTTGCTTTTCGCTCTTCTTCAGTAACCCCAGAATACTCTTCAAACAACTCCTGATTATTCTCCTCCATGCGCTGAACCATCTGCTGCACCTGTTCATCTGTGAGGCCACTCAGAAATAACTGGGCATCCGGAATGATGTGCAGCATGGAGGCATCCCAAAAGTCGAGCATCTCGTCATAAGCAATGCTTGCTTGCTCAGGCGTAAAGGGCCCATCAAGCGATGCAGCCAAAGCAGAAAGGTAGTCGGAGTAAAGCGGCAACTGGGTCTGACGATGCCAGGCAAGGTTGCGATCAACCATTTCCCGCAACTCGACCTTCTGCTGCTTATCGAGATCGAAATGACGGGCCAGATAAAAAGTAAGCACCCAATCGATCTGATTGTACGCGAAACCGGTTCGGCTACAGCCATTCAAGCCAGAGGCCAGCACCACAATACACAGCAGCATAGCCAATGGTCGGCGGACTAAAACAAAGAGCCGTTTTCCTTTAACGCCGACACCTGTCATACAAGACCTCAGTCAAATGGATGCTTCAGGATAATGGTTTCATCACGGTCGGGGCCGGTAGAAATAAGATCAATAGGCACCTGTAAAATCTCTTCAATACGTTTTAGATAGCTCCGCGCCGCCTCAGGAATGGCATTCAGATCAGTAACACCCGCTGTGTTATCGCTCCACCCGGACATAGTCTCATACACGGGCTCGCAATCAGCATACTGCTCTACCCGCATCGGCGGCACAGTGAATACTTCATCGCCAAGCTTATAGCCAACACAAATTTTTACTTCCTGCAAACCATCGAGCACATCCAGCTTGGTAATACACAAACTCGTTATGCCATTGTTAATCATGGTTCGACGCGCAGCGACAGCATCAAACCAGCCGCAACGACGAGGCCGGCCGGTGGTAGAACCAAACTCCTTACCAACATCCGCAATACGGGCAGCCACATCATCAAACAGCTCTGTGGGAAAAGGCCCACTGCCCACACGGGTGGCATAGGCCTTCACAACACCGAGGACACCATCAAACATGTTAGGCCCTAGACCGGAACCGGTTGCCGCATAACCCGACGTGGTGTTCGACGAGGTCACAAACGGATAGGTGCCATGATCAATATCAAGCAAGGTGCCCTGGGCACCCTCAAAAAGAAGGCTCTTACCACTGATAATGAGGTCATTCAAAAGGCCTGCAGTATCTGAAATTAACGGAGTAATTCGTTCAGCCATACTCAGCGACTCGCTGAGGACTTCGTCATAGTCGATAACCGGCTGCTTATAGAAATCTTTCAACAAAAAGTTATGCAGTTCCATAGCCACTTTAAGCTGGTCAGCAAAACGCTGCTTATCGAGCAAGTCCGAAACACGCAATGCTCGACGGGCCACTTTATCTTCGTAAGCAGGACCAATACCGCGACCGGTCGTCCCAATAGGGTCTTTGCCGCGGGCAATTTCACGCGCCTGATCCAATGCAATATGGGTTGGTAAAATAAGTGGGCAGGCCCCACTCAAACGCAGCCGCCCAACAACCCGAGTGCCGTTGGCCTCAAGTCCGTCAACTTCTTTAAGCAGCGACGGTAAATGCACCACCACGCCGTTACCAATAACGCAGTCTACAGAGTCGCGCAAAATACCGGATGGCACAAGATGCAACACGGTTTTCTTGCCGTCAACAATCAGCGTATGACCCGCGTTGTGTCCACCTTGAAAACGAACCACGGCGCCCACTTTTTCAGTAAGCAAGTCGACGACTTTACCCTTACCTTCGTCGCCCCATTGGGCTCCAACAACAACAACATTTTTTGCCATGATTCCGGGCTCTGTATACCAACCAAAACAAGCCGCTTAGCCACGGCTGAATAAAACTAACTGCACGCTACCGGCGGCATAACCACACCAACCAAAAGTACCGTACCACCAAAAATTCTCAGCTGACTATCGTTCAACTGCTCGATCGCAAGCCAACCTAAAACCATGCAGACCAGACCGCGAGACGGGCAAATGGCAGAAAACGGCTCCTACCTAATGCAACACAAACCGGCCCCCAAACCAATCCAGATCATCCGGGGGAACCCCGACAACCCAATGCCAAGCTTAATTCTGCCGATTACTTCGCCGTGGAATTATTCAGATAACGGAAAAACTCACCATCCGGCGCAATCACTAACAGATCGCCTGAGCTACCAAGCGAGCGTCGATAGGCTGAAATACTGCGGTAAAACGCGTAAAACTCAGAGTTTTTCGTGTAAGCCGCCGCATAGATCTCCGCAGCCTGAGCATCGCCCTTACCACGGATGATTTCTGCATCACGGTACGCCTCGGCCAGCAGCACGGTACGCTTGCGCTCGGCATCGGCACGAATCTGCTCAGCGGCTTCTGCACCCTCAGCACGCAACTCCGAGGCAACACGAGCACGCTCCTGACGCATTCTGCGATAGACAGAATCACTAACTTCTTCGGAGAACTCGATGCGTTTAACCCGCACATCGACCACCTCAATCCCCAATGTCTTCGCGTTTTCACGCACGCCCTTCATCATGTCAGACATCAATTCACGGCGCTCAGCTGTAACCACCTCAGGCACGGTTCGCTTCGCAAATTCGCTACGAATGCCGTCTTTAACCTGCTCCAGCAAACGCTGCTTAGCGACCAGCTCATCACCACGAGTGGCATTGTAGTAATTATCAATATTAACGATACGCCATTTCACGAAGAAATCGACATACAGATTCTTTTTCTCAAAGGTCAGGAAAAGTTCCTGAGGATTGCTAAGAGTGAGAATCCGCTTCGGATACTTCTCGACGTTGTTCACAAACGGCACTTTAAAGTGCAGACCCGGCGCAAAATCAGACCCGACAATCTCACCGAAGCGGAATTTAATAGCGAGCTCACGTTCATCGACGGTAAACACACTCTGAGAAACCACCAACAAAATGACGGCAATGATCAACACAAATACAGGTTTAAAAATATTCATTAGCGGCTACCCCGGCTGCGTGAACCCTGATTAGAAGTTGAGGTGCCTGAACCTGCCGGTACGCTACCACCACCACCCGAGCTAGACTGGCCGCTGCCGCTCACAACATCGCCGCCACTGCGCTGCTGAATTAACTGGTCAACCGGCAGATACAACAGATTGCCACTGCCTTCGGCATCCAGCAGAACCTTATTGGAATTACTGTAGACCGACTCAATAGCTTCGATATACAAACGATCACGTGTCACCTTAGGCGCTTTTTCATATTCAGTGAGCAACTGAGAAAAGCGCGAAGTTTCACCCTGCGCATCGGCAATCACCTGCTCTTTATAGCCTTCAGAATCCAGCAAACGACGCGCAGCCTCACCACGAGCTTTTGGTAAGATATCATTGGCGTAAGACTGAGCCTCGAAAGAAAGTCGCTCTCTGTCTTCCCGGGCTTTAATCGCATCCTGAACAGCTGCCTCCACCTGACCTGGGAAGTTAACATCCTGGAGATTGGCAGTGGTTACCAATATCCCTGCACCGTACTCATCTAGCGCATTCTGAATAACAGTTTTAGTTTCTTCTGCTATCTGCGCACGACCCTCCAAGAGCACGAAATCCATTTTATACTTACCAATAACTTCGCGAATAGCGCTTTCGCTAATATCATTAAGTGTTGTGTCAGCATCACGCACATTAAACAGATACGCTTCTGGATCAGCATTGCGGTATTGCACCACCAGATCCACTTCGATGATATTTTCATCCGCGGTGAGCATTCGGGTCTGCTGGTTATAGTTTTTTACCCCAGAAACGTTAACCTGCAGAACCTGCTCAACGGGCCAGGGAATGTGCCAACGCAAGCCAGGCTGGGTAACACTGGAGAATGCACCAAAGCGCAACACCACACCACGCTCCGCATTGTCTACCGTGTAAAATCCGGAAAAAGCCCACGCGCCTGCCAAAACAATTAATACCAATATGCCAATCGGGCCACCGGCACCACTGCCCTGACCTGCAGACTTGCCGGATTTACCGCCACCGAACATCGCATTAATACGCGCCTGCCACTCGCGCATGATTTTATCCAGATCCGGCGGGCCATCTTTGCCACTGCCGTTATCCCAGGGGTTCTTACCATTACCGGATTCATTCCAGGCCATTGTATGTGTGTCCGTATTACTGTGCTGTTTGTTTATGCCACTTGTACACCGTGGCTTCTAATATTATATCCGGCAGTCCATCCAGCCCAAAACGCCATATGGCATTTTGAAAGAGCTCCCTAGCCGTCAATCAATAACCGCTCTCGCTGGCGAAGACGGTCGTAGCGAGAGCGATCGATCTCAAGATCAAGCTCACAACTTCCGTCATCATGCATTCGTTCTGTAAAAACCCGTGCCTGCTCATAAAGCAAGGCCCGCAAACGAGCCTGTGTTACATCAAGCTGCACAGTTCCTCTGACCCTATCCTTATGCAGAAATTCCGCAATGGCGTCTAACAACAGGTCGATTCCAGCCCCGGTGTGTGCTGACAACCAAATTCTCCGAACTTCACCGGTTTCTGAACGGTCAACCCGAGGCTCGACCCCCAGTATATCAGCCTTATTGTAAATCTGAATCATTGGCAGCCGATTGGCACCGATCTCCTCCAACACCTCATCAACCTGCCCGATACGCACTTTATGCTCAGCATCAGCACAATCAACTACATGCAGCAGCAAATCCGCATCGCGGGTTTCTTCAAGCGTCGACTGAAATGCCGCAATCAGCTCATGCGGCAGATCCCGAACAAAGCCTACAGTATCAACAAGAATGGTCTCATCGCCACCGGGTAACCCCACCTTGCGCAAGGTGGGGTCCAGCGTTGCAAAGAGCTTATCGGCAGCCACCACCCCGGCATCACTTAGAATATTAAATAAGGTCGACTTGCCCGCATTGGTGTAGCCCATTAACGACACCGTCGGCATTTCCTGCTTCTTACGCTGCTGCCGACCCTGCTGTCGGCGCGCATCAACGCGCTCGAGTCGCTTCTGCAAGCGCTTAATACTGTGGCCGACGAGGCGTCTGTCGGTTTCGAGCTGAGTTTCACCCGGCCCACGCAGACCGATACCGCCCTTCTGTCGCTCCAGATGAGTCCAGCCACGCACCAGCCGGGTGGACAAATGCCTAAGTTGAGCAAGCTCGACCTGTAACTTACCCTCATGGGTGCGGGCACGCTGAGCAAAAATATCCAAAATAAGACCGGTGCGATCAATAACCCGGATATTCAGCTCTTGCTCAAGATTAATTTCCTGGCGCGGTGTCAGTACATGATCTATCAACAGCACATCAATGCACTCAGCCCGAACATAGAGCTTCAACTCTTCGAGCTTGCCGCTACCGATAAGGAACCTGGGAGTTGCTGTGTTCCGGCGGGCATAAAGCTGACCCACAATATCGACACCCGCCGAGACCGCGAGGGAAAAAAACTCCTGCTCATCATCAGTGGTGCAAATCTGGCCTAACTTAAAATGCAACAGCGCCGCGCGATTCCCGTATTCGGGCCTATCAAACAAGCGTCAACCCCCACCCTTTCAATAACAGGTGCAAAAAAGCTCGATCTCGAAATGCTATCGCAGATAATGCTTGCAGTGAAGGAGCAAACTGAAACTTAGTCTTCGTTTTCATCACCATAGGGTATGGTTATCGCACGTGATGGCACGACGGTAGAAATTGCATGCTTGTAAACCATCTGGTTTACACCATTGTTTAGTAAAACGACAAACTGATCAAACGAGTCGATGGCTCCCTGTAACTTAATCCCATTTACAAGAAAAATAGACACTGGAATCTTTTCTTTACGCAGTGCATTTAGAAACGGATCTTGCAGTGAATGTCCTTTTGACATTGTCGACTCCTGAGGGCATTTGACGGCCGGGTTGTGATCCGGCTTTATCGTTATCTGAATAAGCCAGACTTACTTGTTATTTTTTTAAAAAGCTCTCGTTTGTTATCGCATCATTCTTATTGGTACTAACGAGCCTTTATTGGTACCAACGAGCCTCTCGACCCATAATGGAGTCATTCTAGCCACTAATTTTGCCAGTTGCACTACTGAAACCCGATTCTTTAGACCCAGAATGCCGAAGCGCTCAACCGCCACGGCTTGCCAAACGCTGTTGCACTAGAGCCAGCACCTGCTCAACTTTATCTTCAGAATCGCTATCTACCAGTTGGGTGTGCCCCATCCGCCGCATCCAGGTCATCTGGCGCTTAGCAAGTCGACGGGTCGCAACTATCGCGCTTTCAGTGGCATCCGCCAGGCTGCTTTCCCCCAGCAAATGAGCAGCGATCTGACGGTAACCAACAGCTCGCATCGAAGGCGCATTCACAGTCACGCCCTGCAGTTCAAGCAGCTCTGCCACTTCAGCCAATAGGCCATCGTCCAGCATTGCCATAAACCGCTCGCGAATAGTCTGATGCAGACGCGAACGGTCTCCAGGCATTAGACCAATATTCACAAACTCAGCTTCTATAGCAGGGGCTGTTGCTTGCTGAAGGTCCGACAGCTTCTCACCCGAGAGGGCGATTACTTCCAGCGCCCGCTGAATCCGCTGTCCATCGGCAGGCTTAATGCGACTGGCGGCAAGCGGATCCAGTACAGCCAATTCGGCGTGCAATGCAGGCCAGCCCTGATCGGCTGCCCGCGCATTTATTCTTTCGCGTATTTGCGGATCAGCCTCAGGCAATAGCGCTAAGCCTGATTGCAGCGCACGGAAGTACATCATGGTTCCGCCGACAAGCACGGGCACTCTGCCCTGCGAACTGATAGCAGCAATCTCGCGTACTGCATCGCTGCAAAAATTGCCAACGTTATAGCTTTCCCATGGGTCGCGAATATCGATCAAACGATGCGGTGCGGCCGCCAAAGTGGCTTCATCAGGCTTTGCTGTGCCGATTACCATGCCCCGATAAACCATTGCCGAATCCACGCTGACAATATCGCACGGAAGCGCCTGCGATAGCCGGACCGCACTGGCGGTTTTACCAGCAGCCGTTGGACCCATCAAACAAATGACTAAAGGAGTTTTTGACACCAGCTGTTATCTGCCGCGCGAAAACAAACGATCGAGCTCTTTTAGCGTCAATGCGCTCCAGGTCGGTCGGCCGTGATTGCACTGATCAGCCCTGTCGGTAGTTTCCATCTCGCGCAATAAGGCGTTCATCTCCGCAATAGTCAATTGGCGATTTGCTCGCACCGAACCGTGACAAGCGATAGTGGAAAGCATCTCATCCTGCTGTGCATGCAGGCGCTCGCTACTGCCCGTCTCAACGATATCGCTAAGCATGTCGCGCAATAAAGCCTCGGCATTGCGATCATCAATGAGCATAGGAATTTGTCGCAGCATCAGCGTATCCAGACCGGTACGACCGATCTCTAAACCCAGACCTGAAAAATAATCCTGATGCGCCTCAACCAAATCGGCTTCCGATTCAGCCACGTTAATCATTATCGGGATCAACAGCGGCCGACTCTGCACACCATCCGCAGCGACCGATGCTTTTAGTTTCTCGTAGGTAACCCGCTCATGTGCCGCATGGGCATCCACAATGACCAAGCCATCCTGATTCTCAGCAAGAATATAAATGCCATGAAGTTGCGCCACGGCATAACCCAATGGCGGTATCTCGCCGTGACTGACATCACTCGACTTCAGCGTCGCCAACGACTCATAAAACCTATCATTGCCAATGCGCCGCGCGTAACGCCCTCGGCGATCCTCTGCCTGCTGAGGACTCAAACCAATCGGCTGCTGATAGGGGTGCTGATGACCCGGCAGCAATCCGGATGCCGTCGCGGGGGCTGACGCGGGAAATTCCGCATCGCTTCCAGTTGGGCGGGTTTCGGCCAGCGCCGCCTCAACCGTACGGCGAACAAAGTCATGAACCGGGCGACTGTCTCTGAAGCGAACCTCATGCTTTGCAGGATGCGCATTCACATCAACAGCTTTGGGGTCGATCTCGAGAAATAATACACAGGCCGGATAACGACCATGAAACAACACATCCCGATAAGCGTGCTTTACAGCATGGGTGACAGTTTTGTCACGCACCGCACGCCCATTCAGGTAAGTGTGCTGCATATCTGGCTGGCTGCGCGAAAACGTCGGCCGCGCAATCCAGCCCCACAGACGCATATCGCCCAATGAGTGCTCTACATACAAGGCATGCTCAACAAATTCAGTTCCGCAAATTCGCGCAACACGCTGCTCCTGCGATGGACGATCATTGGCGGCAGCAAGGTCAAACAAAGGCTTGCCATTATGCGTTAGCCGAAAGGCCACCGGAAAACGGCTCAGCACTATCCGACGGACCAGTTTGTTGAGATGACCGAATTCGGTTTTCTCGGTACGCAAAAAACGTCGGCGGGCCGGTATATTGTAGAACAGGTCGCGAACTTCAACAGTAGTACCTTGAGGATGCGGTGCTGGGGACGGCGCCGGCAGCTGACCCCCACTGACTAAGACACTGTAACCGGACTTACCCGATGCAGCAGCACTGGTAAGACGCATTCGAGATACCGATGCAATACTCGGCAGCGCTTCGCCGCGAAACCCGAGTGACGCAACCTGCTCTAAATCGTCAAGACTCGAAATTTTGCTAGTGGCATGACGCGACAATGCCAACGCAACTTCAGACTCTGGAATACCGCAACCGTTATCACGAATCCGGATTAACTTGATGCCACCCTGCTCAATATCAATCTCCACCCGGCTAGCGCCGGCATCGAGACTGTTCTCGAGCAACTCCTTAACAACAGATGCGGGTCGCTCAACCACTTCGCCGGCGGCGATTTGGTTAATTAGGTGAGAAGGGAGTTGACGAATAGGCATCCGGTTATTTTTTCAGAACCGCGGCCAAATGTCAGGTAAGAATCTGTAATAAGCTAAAAATGAACCTATCAGGTGCGTTGACGCGAGGGAATCTGAATGACCTGACCCACCTTAATACGGTCATCGCGCAAACTGTTAGCGCTGCGGATGTTTGTGACCGAGACATTGTGCCGGTAGGCTATTTCACTCAGCGTGTCGCCACTGCGCACCACATACTCCGCGCTATCGGCAGACTCTCTGCTGAGGCGCGCAACTTTAGTGCCCACAGGAGGGTTCTTGTAAAAGTAATTACGCACACCATTAAAAATGGCCTTGGCTATTTTCTCTTGGTGCCGACCACTGCCCAGGTTTTTTTCTTCCTTCGGGTTCGAGATATACGCAGTCTCAATCAGGATCGATGGAATATCAGGCGACTTCAGAACCAAAAAACGGGCTTGCTGCACCGAATCTCTGCGAACCTTCCCCACCGAGCCCATTTCCTGAATCACTTCGGAGCCCACATCAAAACTAGCACCTATAGCGGCATTCTGTGACAGGTCCAGCAATACCGACGCAAGCGTTTCATTCTTATCACTGAGTTTAACATTGCCAATTAGATCCGCAGCGTTCTCACGATCGGCCAAACGCCGGGCATGCTCATCGGTAGCGCCGCGTTCAGACAACACATAAACCGTTGAGCCATGGACACGTCGGTCTTTAAACGCGTCCGCATGGATAGAGACAAACAGATCGGCATTGTATTTATGCGCCTTTTCAATCCGGCCGCGCAAGCTAATGAATCGATCATCATCACGAATCAACACTGCACGCATGCCAGACTCTTCATTCACAATACGCGCCATTCGCTTGGCTATTGCAAGCACCACATCCTTTTCAAGCAGCCCTTTTTTACCGCGCGCACCGGGATCTTTGCCACCATGACCTGCGTCAATTGCGACAATCACATCTCGCTCCTGACGGGCAATCGGGTCGACGCTTTTAACCACAAGCACAGTGCGTCGTGCAGTCGATCCGCCAGCAGCTGTTAAATCGACCACCAACCGAGGACCAGAACTGCCGTTGGAATCCAGCATAAAACTGCTGGCGGTGACGGCTGAACTGACATCCAATACCAGCCGTGTCATGCCATCTTGGCTTTTTGAAACTCGAAAATTCTGCACCGGCCCCTGAACTGCAGGAAAACGCCGAGCCTTTGACGTTAAATCAGTATCAAACAGATCAATAACCACACGATGCGGCCCAGAGAGCGTAAACACTTTGTAACGGGCCGGCTGATCCAGATCAAGGACAACGCGGGTATTGTTTTGATTGTCGGCAAGACGAACGCCCTGCACTCGAGCCTCGGCAAACACCGAACTGGTCAGCAGAAAACCCGCGCACAGGAAAAGGCTCACGAGTAAATTTCGCAGACTGCACGTCACATGCCGTTTGCTATGAAGATGGTGAGCCATAGTCGCGCAACCCATGGAATCGACGTCAAGACACATAAGTATACGACTTTTACACAGAGTGAAAAGATATTTTTCTATATATATTAGCATTATAGCGAGAATATCTAGTTTCTACTGGATAGATAGATACTGGGCAGACCATATAAACTACTGATAAAAATAAGAAATAAAAATCAGCAGCACAAAAGCAGTTGCTTATTCAATGCCTTGGCGTTGCCAGCGTCTGAACCTAAAAGTGCCCCAGCACCGCCGCCCCTGACACCGACATGGCTGCAATGTGCAACTTGCGGGCTGCTCCATCCAAAGTGAGCTGCAAGACCAAGTCCGGAGGGCCTAGCGCGCGACCCGCCCGCTCGGGCCATTCAACCAGAAACAAGGCATTGGCAGGCAGATCATCCAAAGCCAAAAACTCCAACTCAGCCCCATCCCGCAAGCGATACAAGTCCATGTGGTATACCGGTCGCGGCACTAACTCGTAAGGCTCTATCAGCGTGTAGGTCGGACTCGGCACGCGCCCGGTATAACCCAGAGCGCAGAGTACGCCCCGACTGAAGGTGGTTTTACCGGCACCGAGATCACCGTGAAGGAAAATCTGAAATCTGACATCCGGCAGACCAGCGAGCGCTGCAGCCAAACGGGCACCAGCCGCTTCGGTTGCATCGCCATCAGCCAAGCTTAGAGACTGCTCCGACAATACGCCACTCATGGATTCAACACAGTTCGCAAGTGCTGCAATAAGTCACTGGCCAACATGCCGCGCTCACCTTCACTTGCAGCTCTATCACCGGCGAGGGCGTGGGCGTATGCCGCTGCTGCTGCCGGCGCCTGCAAACCGCCGGTCTGGCCTAAAATTGCGGCAACAACACCGGTAAGCACATCCCCCATTCCCGCTGTTGCCATCCCCGGATTACCGCCGTTTACTACAAACGGGACGGACTGCTCACCGGCGATCAACGTGCCATGGCCCTTCAAGACTGCCACCCCACCGTAGCGTGACTGCAACGCCTGCACCGCACTCAAGCGGTCGGACTGAACTTCTGCGACACTCACGCCCAATAAGCGTGCGGCCTCACCCGGGTGCGGTGTCAGCACCCAATCATTTCGATGCTGCGGATATTCTGCAAGAATATTCAATGCATCGGCATCGAGCACCTTCGGTTTATCCACTTGCACCAGCCGATCAAAGCACCGCTTTGCCCATTCATCGCGACCCAAACCCGGGCCCAGGGCAATAACACTGCAACGCGTGATGAGATCACTAAGATCAGCAGCGTCCTCTAGCGCATGCACCATTAGCTCCGGCCTGCCGCTCAGAATTGCGGCAACACCAGCCTGGCGCGTTGCAACCGAGACAAGCCCCGAGCCAGCACGTAATGCCGCTTCGGCACACATTCGAGCGGCCCCCGCCATGCCATAATTTCCGCCAACCACTAAAACATGCCCGAACATACCTTTGTGAGACCCTGGCTCTCGCACAGGCAATAGCTCGGCAAGGTCCTGCTCGCCAAACAGCAACAATCCCGGCACCATATCAGCGGATAGAGACGGCGGAATACCTAAGTCATCGAACAGGAGTTCGCCGCCGTGATTAAGTCCGTCAGCGAGAAACAAGCCGATCTTTAAACCGACAAAACTAACGGTTACATCCGCATTAATGGCGACACCCATAACTTCGCCGGTAAGACCGTTAATACCGGTAGGTATATCAACCGCGAGTATTGGTTTATCCGACAAGTTAACACCCTTAACGGCGGCAAGATAAGGACCTTCCAGATCACGATCGATACCAGTACCAAGCATTGCATCAATAATCAGATCTCCTGCCTGACAACTCACTGGGTCGTAAGCCTGTGTCTCGCCACCTGCGGCGCGAAAATCGTCAAACGCTTTGTACGCATCGCCATTCAAGCACGAGGGATCAGTTATTGCGACCACGGTCACTTCAATACCCGCAGCTCGCGCTAAACGCGCAATCACGTAACCATCGCCTGCATTATTACCAGAGCCGCATAGCACCAACCAATGGCGAGCCTGCGTAAATCGGGCAAAGCCCATGTCAAAGGCATATTGCCCAGCACGGCACATGAGCTCATAACCGGACACATCGAGATGCGCAATTGCACGTTGGTCAAGCTCGCGCACCTGAGAAGGGGAATAGACAGAATGTAACCATGGGCTCATAAGGCTGATTATACTGTGCCAACGTCCCCAACGAGCAAGCAACGAATGGCACATAACAAGCATGACCAGATAAACCCTTCGCCGCAGATGAACGAGCTCGCTGAGCAAATCGGCAAATGGGCACTGAAACTCGGTTTTCAGCACGTTGGATTCAGCAGACCTGAGCTGCCTGATGCAGAAGTCCGGCTGCAAAACTGGATCACTGCCGGACGACATGGTGACATGAGCTACATGATGAAGCATGGCACGAAACGGTCGCGGCCCGGCGAACTCGTGCCGGGAACACTGACCGTTATTTCTGTGCGCATGGATTATCTACCCGAAGAGCCCGGCAATCCGAAACAACTGCTGGAGCAGCCAGATAAGGCCTATATTTCGCGCTATGCCCTAGGTCGCGACTACCACAAGCTAGTGCGTCGCCGCCTGCAGCAACTGGCGGATAAAATCACCACAAAGTGCGGCAGTTTTGGTTACCGTGCATTCGTCGATAGCGCACCAGTGCTGGAAAAGGCGCTAGCACAAAATGCCGGCATTGGCTGGATAGGCAAACACACCAATCTCATCGATAAAAACACCGGCTCCTGGTTTTTTCTTGGTGAACTGTTTACAGACCTACCCCTGCCGGTTAACGCAACACCGGCAAGCAATCATTGCGGCAGCTGCACAACATGCATTGATGTTTGCCCCACTGCTGCAATCACAGGACCTTACCAACTTGATGCGCGTCGATGCATCTCATACCTCACCATTGAAATGCGTGAGAGCATTCCAGAAGAGTTCCGCAAAGCAATTGGTAACCGCATTTATGGTTGTGATGACTGCCAACTATTCTGTCCATGGAATAAATTTGCTCGGCCCACCAAAGAGCCTGACTTTGCTCCCCGCCACGGACTCAACGATGTAGAGCTGTGCGAACTATTTGGCTGGGATGAAGCGCTTTGGCTGGAACGAATGGCTGGTAGCGCCATCCGAAGGGTTGGCTACGAAGCCTGGCTGCGCAATATTGCCGTCGCGCTAGGCAATGCAACAAATAGTGAAGCAGCCGTTACAGCGCTTCAAAAAAGGATCGATGACCCGTCAGCAATCGTTAAAGAACATGTGCTTTGGGCGCTGGGCGAGCACGCAAAATAGCAAGATGCTATTTGGCTAGGTGTCGAACTGCAGATTATCAATGAGACGGGCCTTACCAAGCTGCGCAGCCACTAAAATAATCAACTTACCCGCAATCTTTTTAGGCACGGACAAATCCGCAGGTCGCCGCACCGAGAAATACTCCGTGCTAAACCCCCCATTCGTCAGTATTTTTATGGCAGCAGATTCAACTTTGGCAATGCTTTCACCATCCAGAATCTTCTCCCGAGCTTCGCACAACGTCGCATACAACAGGGGCGCCGACAGCGTTTCGGCAGCTGTTAAATACTGATTCCGCGAACTCATCGCCAGACCCGCATCATCGCGCACCGTTGGGGCAGAAAGTATTTGGGTGTGCAAGTGAAGCTCTTCGGCCATTCGCTGCAGAATGACAAATTGTTGAAAATCCTTTTCGCCAAAAACTGCAACATTCGGTGAAACAATATTTAGCAGCCTCATGACCACCGACGTAACACCCTCGAAATGTTTTGCCCGACGCTCTCCACACAAAACATCAGACAAGGCGGGCACGAATACGCGAGTGGAATTTTCAACACCTAATGGATAGATATCTTCAGCCTTGGGCGCATACAAAATGTCAATGCCAGAGCGACTCAGCTGTCGTGCATCTTTTTCCGGGGTTCGTGGATAAGCTCCGAAATCTTCCCCCTTACCGAACTGGGTCGGATTCACAAATACAGACACCACAACACGATCTGCATTGGCGGAAGCCAACTGACAAAGACTCATATGCCCTTTATGCAAATTGCCCATAGTAGGAACCAGAGCAACAGTTTCACCAACTTGGTGCCACTCAATCAACTGCTCACGCAAAGCCTTGTTGTTAGTAATAGTTAGCATCAAAAAGTTATCGCAAGTTTAACGAAGCCGCACTAAAGCCAATATTAAAAAATACAGGAATAAACAGAGATTGCTCGTTATTTTAGGAGAAACAATGTTCTGGAGCCGGATAGCTCCGGTTTTTGACCGCCTCAACATAGCGCACACAACCCTCGGCTATAGAACCGGAGTCACTCTCCATAAAGTTCTGCACGAATTTTGGCAAGCGTCCCTGAGTAATACCCAAGGCATCGTAGAGCACCAAGATTTGACCATCAACATCAGGCCCTGCACCAATACCTATAACCGGCACTTCGACTTTACCGGCAACGGCCTTTCCCACCTCATTTGGGACGCACTCAAGCAACACGATATCAGCACCGGCATCTTGCAGCGCAATAGCATCATCGATCATTTGCAAAGCCTGGCCTGAATCTCGACCCTGAACTTTAAAACCACCAATCTTATGCACAGACTGAGGCTTCAAACCAATATGCGCACACACAGGAATATCGTGACGCGTGAGATGCCTTACGATTTCTATCTGACTTGAGCCCCCCTCGAGCTTAATCATCATTGCACCACCTTCCTGCATCAAACGAACAGAATTTTCCAATGCCTGCTCAGGCGTGGTGTAACTCATAAATGGCATATCTGCCACCAGAAAACTTCGGCGCAAACCGCGACGCACCATCTTGGTATGATAAATAATGTCATCAACGGTAACGGGCACAGTGGTGTCATGACCTTGAACCACCATGCCAAGCGAATCGCCAACAAGCACGAGATCGGTATCAGCCTTATCGACCAACACTGCAAAACTGGCATCATAGGCGGTAAGGCAGGCAATCGGAACCTTCTCCGCTTTCATTTTTCGTAGCGTAGAAATATTGACCGGCGGCGTATCCATGCCGCGTTGTTCTAATTGGGTATACATAGTTATAGGTTACCTGATTCAACCGTCGTTGGCAGTCTCTGCGTTGCGCCAGCCGGACGACTAGCCAAGGGCGCTGGCCAAGGGATTAAAAAACTGTCGGCCACTGCGGGCAGCATCAATCTCGCGCACAAGCATCTGAAAATGCTCATCATTACTGACAGGGTCAATTTCCGCAGCATTCACAATCAGCAACGGTGAGGCATCATAGGCATGGAAAAACCGTGCGTATGCATCGGTTAACTGCTCAAGGTAATTTCGCCGGATCTGCTGCTCGTAGCTAATTCCGCGCAATCCAATGCGAAAGAAAAGCGTATCCACCGGCGCCTGCAGATAAACCACCAGATCTGGGGCAGGAGGTTCAAACTCCAACGCATCGCGAACCTGATCATAGAGCTTCAATTCGTTCTGATCGAGTGTGATTTCAGCGAACAAGCGGTCTTTATCCATTAGAAAATCAGCAACCCGAGTTTCGCCAAACAAATCCGCCTGACGCAAGCGCTCTAATTGATTAACGCGCTGAAACAGAAAAAATAATTGGGTTTGCAATGCAGCTTTCCGAGCATCACGGTAAAAACCAGAGAGGAATGGGTTGGCATCAGCGTCTTCGAGCAGCAACTCACTGTCATAGCGCTCGGCAAGACGTCTTGCCAGACTGGTTTTTCCGACCCCGATAGGGCCCTCTATTGCGATATAGCGCGGCTCAGACATTGCACCCTGTTCTTATAATTATTGAGTTAATAAATGTTTAAGAATTAGCGTCAGCCATGTGCCTGTGAAGGCCGCTTCATATACGCTAACACCCTACCCCAAAGCACTCCCAACGGATGACTCGTGCTACTGAGCACCATAACAAATGAATGTCCCGCTTGGAATGATTTTTAAGTCGCGACTGCAGACGCCTACTCGATTCGGCATAGCTCATCGGGACTCGTCCTTTCTACCAGCTGAGCCAGCGCCCCAACGCCGGGGATATCCAGTTGCGGTGCGATGTCAAATAACGGCAACAATACAAAGCTGCGATGAGCAATACCGGGATGCGGCACCTTAAGGTTAGGCTCAAAAACAATGAGGTCAGAATAAACCAATAGATCCAGATCGAGAACCCGAGGCCCCCAATGAATGCCTTTAGCGCGATCTCTGCCCGCCTGCAACTCCACCTCCAACAACTTTACCAGCAATGCCTGTGGCGATAATGCTGTACTCAACTCCGCCACGGCATTCACATAATTCGGCTGATCCTGCGGCCCCAAGGGGGGATTACTGTAAAGAGGAGATTGCGCCACCAAGCTCGTATCCGGAAGATCGGACAGCGCGCGAAACGCCTGACGAACCTGAGTCACCGGGTCATTCAGGTTACTGCCAATACCAATATAACACCGCAGCATAAGCGTCTAGGTTTTACGCCGGCGACGACGCGGCCGACGACGCGCCGCATTCTCTGCATCTTCTTTTGCCGCTTTAGCCGCACCGAAGGCACGTGCTTGCTCTGCCTCAGGTTTGGTCTGAATTTCAGTCCACCAATTGGCGGTTCTAGCATCGACCTCACCGAGAACCTGGCGCAATAACATTAAATCGTAGGCAGCGCGAAAGCGTGGATGCCCAAGCATGCTCATCGCTCGTTTACCCTTGGTACGATTAAACTTGGGCTGTAGCTGCAGCATCTCGCGCATCGGGTAAGAAAACCGTTTGGGCATAAACACTATATCGTTAGTTCGCTGCACCAAGTTATTGGAAGCAATATTTCCTGCCTGCAGTTCCGTGCAGCCCTCTGCTTCCCTTAAGCGCTTAGTATCTTGAATCATAGGCCCCCAAAGAAACACACCAACAAGAAACATCGGAGTAACAGGACGACCTTCGGCAACACGCTCATCAGTATTTCTCAATGCCTGCTCAATAAATTTTAATCGTTCCGGATGATTGTTTTTAACGCCTTCATCCAGCCATTGGTCAGTTTCTGGGTACAAGTGCCGAAACAAACTCAGCTGGCGCAGATGGCGAAAACCTTCCAACGCATGGCCGGATTGGAAGATTTTACAAACCTCATCAAACAATCGCGCCGGGGGCACATCGCGCAACAGCTCTGCTAATCGCGGCAACGGCTCAGCGGTATCGGGATGAATGGTAAATTCAAGCTTCGCGGCAAAACGTGCGGCCCGCAACATCCTCACCGGGTCTTCCCGATAACGGGTTTCCGGATCACCCAGCATGCGCAAGGTGCGCCTTCTAATATCAGCCACACCCTCCACGCAATCACGTATCGAAAAATCAGCGATGTTGTAATAAAGCGCATTGGCAGTGAAATCTCTGCGCCAGACATCATCTTCTAACGTGCCATAAACATTATCGCGCAGCACCCGACCAGTGCCCTTAGAAACCTCATGGTCATGATCATCATTATCAGGATCAGCACTACTGCGAAAAGTTGCTACCTCGATAATTTCACGACCAAAGCGCACATGCACCAACCGGAAACGGCGGCCAATGACTCGACTATTGCGAAACAACTTGTGCACTTCATCAGGAGTAGCATCGGTAGCCACATCGAAATCTTTAGGACTTTTCTTTAATAAAAGATCCCGCACACTGCCACCCACTAAATACGCCTCGTAACCGCCCTTTTTCAGGCGATAAAGTACTTTCAGCGCTGCATCGGAGATGTTATCGCGGGAAACGGTGTGCTCTGGACGGGAGATAATCTCCGCGGCATGGGGTTTATTAGATTTGTCTGACGACATTCAGGAAACTTTAATTTAGTAACACTTGTGCAAATTTTGAGGAAAACTATAATACCAGCCCTCGCCTGCCAGAGTTAAGGTAATTACACGGACAGCGAGGACAGTGCGCCTAAGAGCGGCAAGTGGCCGGGACGTCGCGCCACAGATGACAACGGCGACGTGCGCATTATGCAGAACAACGAATGCTCCCTTCGTCTAGCGGTTAGGACACGGCCCTCTCAAGGCTGAAACACGAGTTCGATTCTCGTAGGGAGCACCACTTCAGATGCGCCTACTCTGGATGCAAGTCGATCAGCCTTAATCCAATCGTTTAAATACCAACGACGTATTGATTCCGCCAAATGCGAAGTTATTTGACATGACGTATTCACAAGAAATATTGCGGCCTTCTTTAACAATGTAATCAAGCTCCCCACACTCAGGATCAACATTATCAAGATTGATAGTCGGAGCAAACCAGCCTTCATGCATCATCTCAATTGCCAACCAGGCCTCAAGTGCGCCACATGCGCCGAGAGTATGACCCATGTAGCTCTTCATTGAACTGACCGGCGTGCTACTGCCTAAAACCTCGTGGGTTGCAAGGCTTTCTGCAATATCGCCATGATCTGTCGCGGTACCATGTGTACTGATATAACCTATCTGGCTGGCATCAATGCCCGCATCATCTAATCCCTCAGCAATACAACGCGCCATGGTTTTCCGATTAGGACGTGTCACATGACTGCCGTCAGAATTGCTCGCGAAGCCAACCAACTCGCAAATAATCTTCGCGCCTCTGGCCTTCGCATACTCATATTCTTCAAGCACGAAGGTGCACGCCCCCTCGCCTAATACAAGGCCATCACGATCACGGTCATAGGGACGCGGTGTCTTTTTGGGCTGGTCGTTCATCGTGCTGGTCGCATACAGCGTATCGAACACAGCCGCTTGAGTCGGGCAAAGCTCTTCGCCCCCACCTGCTAGCATAATATCCTGCTGCCCATAACGGATGGCTTCAAATGCATAGCCGATACCCTGACTGCCCGCCACACATGCTGTGCTCGTAGGAATAATCCGACCCGTCAAACCAAAAAAAACGCCGATATTTACTACAGCCGTATGGCTCATCATGCGAACGTAACTCGTAGCATTTAGCCCATCGAGACTTTTATGCAACAACATCTGACCAAACTCGGCAACGGCATCGGTGCTGCCTGCTGACGAACCATAAGATACGCCACATCTACCAGACTTAATAACGGGGTCATCCAGCAGGCCAGCCGACTGAAGCGCACGCTCACTGGCAGTGACCGCCATTTTCGAAACTCGACCCATGCTGCGAAGCTGCCGGCGCGTGTAGTGCTCCGGCACTTCAAAACCGGTAACCGGCGAACCCAACGCGGTGTTTAAACCATCATATTCGTGCCAATGATCAAAAAACTGAACAGCATTACGATACTCGCCCAACTGCTTGCGGATTGTTGGCCAATCCGAGCCCAGTGGCGATATTCCTGAAATAGCTGTTACTACTACCCTGCGAATCATTTAGCCGCTCAAGCCCCCGTCTACTGTCAAAACCTGACGGGTAATATACGCTGCATCTTCAGAACATAGAAATGCAACAGCCTTGGCAACTTCTTCCGGCTGACCGAGACGCCGTGCCGGAATCATTTTTTTAAATTCATCGACAGCTAACTCGATAGTCATATCAGTTTCTATCAGCCCCGGCGCAACACAGTTGACTGTAATCTTACGTTTAGCCAACTCCAAAGCCAGCGATTTTGCTGCACCAATCAAACCAGCCTTGGATGCACTGTAGTTAACCTGACCACGGTTACCGGTAATGCCAGCAACGGATGTTAGCACCACAATCCTCCCGGGCTTTCGCCTGCGCACCATAGGCATCACCAGCGGCTGAACAACATTAAAGAAACCGTCTAAATTAGTATGTATAACGGCATCCCATTCAATGCCTGTCATTTGTGGAAACGAGGCATCTTTTGCGATACCGGCACTGCAAACCACGCCGTAATAAGCGCCATGCGCGTCAATGTCAGCATTCAGCGAATTGGCTACAGCCTCTCTCTGTGAAATATCAAACTGCAGCACACGTCCCACACCGGAACACTGCCGCAGCGTTTCTGCAGCACCTTCAGCATCACGCACATAGTGCACAACAACCTGATAACCCTGCTGCGAGAGTTCAACAGCAACTGCCCTACCAATTCCGCGGCTTGCGCCCGTAACCAATACTGTTTCCAACACCAAACTCCCAACGTAAACGCCCTGCAACATAGTACCGTAAGACTAAGCCGACAGACTCTCAAGAGACAAGTCGCCTCCGGGCTTTACATAAACCGATAAACGGGCAGAAATCTCAACACCCTCTCCAAATACCCGCCCTTCAAACGCACCTAAACCGTAGGTTGCAGCCACGTTTTCAACCACCTCCACTGTCAACTCAACACCCGATGGAAGATATCCACAACTGGAATGGAATTTCTGACTCCCGATAAGCAAACCAAGCGGAATAGGTTCGCCACGTTCCATAGCATTGAGGCCGCCCAAAGCCGCAATGGCCTGAGCCATATATTCAATTGCTATCCAAGCAGGCACGCCATGTGGCGCCAAAAAGAAACTGCTATCCGCCGACACATGCACTGCTGCACAAAGCCGATCCGGGTGATGGGATATCAGCGAATCCAACAGTAACATCGGGCCACGGTGCAACAGAGCATCTTCCAAAGACGCTCCCTCAACCGATATCGCATTTTCAACCATACGCGATGCCAAGACGATCAAACAGAACCTGTGGCGAACCCATACACATTTCTTCTGTTTCTTTATGGACTGCGACCTGAACAGTCATGCCCTTGGTGACCAAGTCACCCTCAGAATTATGAACCTGATACGATAATTTTAGGCGGTATTCATATTCTTCTAAACGCGCAGTTACCTGAATTTTTTCATCGAAGCCAACTGTCTTTAAATAACGAATATTGGCGTCAATCACAGGCCATACGTGCCCTGCCTTTTCCATCTCTATGTAGCCATAATTGATCTTATCTAACAACACACACCGGGCTTCATCAAAATAGCGCAGGTAGTTGCCATGCCAAACCACACCCGCTGGGTCGCAATCGTGATACGCAACTAACACTTCAACGGTTGCTTCAAGCTCAATCATACAAATAACTTCCATAGCTTTCGGTAGAACAAAACAGGTGACAACACCAGCATACCTATGACCAGCTTAGTGTGCATTAAGGTGATCTGGGCATTATCCCTGAACATACGAAAGTGTGACAAACCCTGCTCCGGATACTCCACCTTAGTATCCATGAACTGCACCTCGCCGCCCGCCCACATCCAACGCACTAGCGCTTCGAGATCAAACTGCATGCGCGCAGGCAATGGCACATAACGCACCACTCGCAACATCTTTTCGACCGGATAGATCCGGAACCCGCACATTGCGTCTTTAATCTCGG
Organism: Gammaproteobacteria bacterium; assembly: GCA_029245525.1. Taxonomy (GTDB): domain Bacteria; phylum Pseudomonadota; class Gammaproteobacteria; order Steroidobacterales; genus JABIQA01. The sequence continues at coordinate 28,314 of JAQWPD010000044.1, forward strand.
CGGAAAGCGTCTCAATGCGCAACAAAGCCAATGACAGCTTTCGTCCCTGCAATCGCGCCGCAGGAATATCGCCGCCAAAAGTGGGCCGCCCCGAAACCAATGCGTCTGGGAACTTTCTCGACACGGCAATCATAGGCTTTATATCGCTCGCCCGATGCTGGCCATCAGCATCAATCTGAACCACATGGGTATAGCCACGCTGCTTGGCTTCGGCGATACCCAACATCACAACAGAACCTTTGCCGCGATTCCTGGCAACCTGAACCAGCTCGAAACCCTGATAGCCTGCAACAATTCGGCTGACTTCAGCAATGCTCAATGGATCACTGCCATCATCTATGATCAATCCTGGCATGCCAGCTTCAGCCAGCAGTGGCATAAATCGCCTTAACTGCTCATGGTGGTTGTAGTGCGGAATCAGCAGACAATATTTTTCATGTATGCACGACATATTCAGGAAAAACTGCCTTCGGAATGGAGACCTAAGGATGAACTCAAACGATACGAAAAAACGCCGCCACTCTTTTTGAATATTTCATACTGCATATCTAATGGCGGCTGTGCAATCGTCTTAAACTTCACTCTGGGTGAGCTGTGAAATGTCTCGGTAGAAAAGCCAAGCTTGGCAGCCAGCAGCATAGCCCAATGCAATTGGACCACACCGGCAAGTATCGGAAGACCAGCAAAATGACCCTCCAAAGATGGGTTATCAGCATCCAGCCGGAAAACGCAACGCATATAGTCTGCATTGATTTCCTGCTCTGTCATTATTGGCAACACGCCTATTTGATTTGCCACAACGATGGTCTTTATGAGATCCCATGACGGCGTCGATAACGCTGCCTATAAAAATATTCACTGACCAGCAATAGACCAATAAGCAGATAGGAAATACATCCGTTATATAAAGCCCAGTAACTGGTCACCCCAAACCAGGCAAGAATAGCTGATATCAGCGCATTGATGGCAAAAAAGGCACACCAGATAAGCGTTAATGCCCGCATATAGGGTATCGCCTGCGATGGAATATCCATTTTAGCTGCGCGGGAAAAACGCTCGATCATCGATGGTGGCCGGGCAACCGTGAACGCAAACGCACACATCAAAGCAATGCTCATCATGGTTGGATACAGCATCAACAATCGCACACTTTGAGACGCATAAAGCACCACAAAAAATATCGCCACAACAACTGCACTTAGGGCAAGTAATAACGGTTGCTTGCGCACTAATGGCACGATACGGAGCAACAACAAAACAGCAAGCAATGCTGCTAGGCTTGACAAGCCATAGCTATCCAGAAGGTAATAGACGGCAACCGGATACACCACCAAAGCAATGGCGAATAGAAAACCAAACAAACGAGAAATAAAATGCTGACTCACTTTAAGCGGCTCAGCTGCGAGTCTCAAAGAGCATCCAAAACTTTGACAACATCGCCAATAGTGCGAACAGCCTTGAAGTCATCCGGCGGCACTCTCTTGCCGGTTTCTTCCTTCAAACGAACAATTAGATCAACCGCATCGATGCTGTCGAGGTCCAGCGATTCATAAAGCTGGGCATCGGATGTTACCGCCTCTGCAGAAACATCAAAGTCTGCCACCAGAATACGCCGCAATAGTTTGAAATTATTACTGTCCATCACACCTTTTGAGCACGAAGTCTCGCAACCTCTGCCTATCGCTATTTAAATAGAGCAATGCGTTCGCTGCTTTCCGTGGCGAACCCGTGTTGCTGAGTATATCAGCGAGTAAACGCAGAATGCATAGCCAGCAGTTATTTTCGCTACCATAAGGCATCACGCCCTGTACTCTGCCATTAGCGCGTCACCAAACCACGCTTCCAAATACTGATTAAACCTGCGGGACGCCATGCGCGGCCCCAGGTCTTCGAGTAATTCAGGATCCACCCGCATTGTAGGCTTTACAGCCAACCGCATTATAACTTGCTCCGAGGGCACAGAGTACCAAGGGTCAGACTTGGTCAACGTTGTCGGTGATACATCAATGAGCACCGGAAGAATATCGCAATCTGCCCGCACAGCAATAGTTGCTGCGCCAGCTTTAAAGTCCAGTGGTCGGCCGGGAGCGGTGCGGGTTCCTTCAGGAAACAGAATAAGTGTGTTCGCCCGCTGTAACGATTCAACGCAACGGGTCAAAAGAAGCTCCGGGTCTGCATTTGAAATATAGTCAGCACTTCGCATCATAAGGTGAGTAAAAGGGTTAACCCAAAGAGCACGCTTTACGACACATTGCGACTCTGGGTACATCGCCAGCAAAAAAATAACGTCAATTAATGACGGGTGGTTCGCTAAAATCAATAATGGACCCTGAATATCATGCCGCTTATAGCCGCTGATTTCGTAATCAAGAACCCCCAAAGTCCGCATCAACCAGACAAACAGTTGACACAAGTGGCCAACCTGTCGCCGCAGTGCGCGCTGCACTTCCGCAGTCTTACCCCATTGGGTAACTGACGCGATGATAGCAATAGGCAGAATTAAAGCACCCATCAGCAACGCGCCGAGGCCGAAAGCGCCGAAACTGATAGCCGTAGCCAGCCATCGCCAACAATGATTTAAGAACTGCAGCAAAAAAAACACCCCATTCAACGCCGGGCACGGTACCCGCGTATTGTGCCTATCGTTCCCCCGGGTCTTGAAACAGGACTGCGACGGTGAAATAGTACCACCCCCATACAGTTGATTCGTTAACTATTGTTTTCCAAACCAACCGGCAGCGCACATTGTATTCCAATTGTTTCATATCCTCCTACACACTCACATGCAGCGCGGGCATCGGGCTGGCAGCGATCCGGAACTCTGTTCGTAATAACTTGAGCGGACTGAGCGATAAAGGCTGGCCGGATAGTGATGTAGAGACCTGGCTCGGGATGGTCGATCAAGGCTCACTGAACCGCATTGCACTTACGCACAAATGGCTAAGTCGCAACAATCAGCTTGCCCTGCTGGCAATGACTCAGGATAACTTCCTCGCAGCAGCTCGGGAACAGATTAGCCGATTCGGGCCACAGCGCGTTGGCGTAATACTCGGCACCAGCACTTCAAGCATTGGCCGCACTGAAGAGGCTTATTGCCACTTAAGCTACACGGATGAGTTCACCGCAGAGTATATGCAACCGGAAATTAATACACCGCATTCGACCGGCGCCTTCATCGCTAACTATCTAGGCATAACAGGCCCTGCAATAACCATTAGCACCGCCTGCTCATCGAGCGCGAAAGCATTCGCAAGCGGCGCGCGCTGGCTCGAGGCCGGCCTGGTTGATTCCGTCATCATTGGTGGCGTCGACACGCTGTGCCTGAGCGTCATTTATGGATTTAACTCTCTGCAACTCGTCTCAAGCGAAGCCTGTAAACCCTTCGACCAGTTCCGCACAGGAATAAGTCTCGGCGAAGCCGGCGGCTTCGCCATTCTGAATAAAGACTCAAAAAATGCACAAGCAGCATTATTAGGCTATGGCGAAAGTACTGATGCATGGCATATGTCGACGCCCCATCCTGAAGGACTCGGCGCGAAGCTTTCGATGCAGCAGGCATTAGATCGTGCATCATGTGAGGCTTATGATATTGACTACGTCAATCTTCATGGCACCGGCACCCGTGCAAATGACGATATCGAAGGTCTTGCCTGCCAGACGCTATTCGCCGATGCGCTGGCGGACACCTATGTCAGCGCAACAAAGGGGCTCACTGGCCATACACTCGGCGCAGCAGGCATCACCGAAGCAATTTTAGCTATTGAAAGCATTAAAACCGGCATCGTGCCAGGCACAACCAATACGACTCAGCCCGAAACAGTGATGCGTGAACACCTGGTGCTAACCAGTACGGAAGCCGCGATAGGCAAAGCCATGAGCAATTCTTTCGGTTTTGGCGGAAATAACTGCACCCTTATTTTCGGAGATGCAGGAGAATGAAACTCTATGTATCAGGCATCGGTATCTGGTCGGATCTTGCACAAGACTGGGAGCAACTTAAAACCGCTTTGGCCGAAAATTCCAATACGAACCCGGCCGGCGTCCCCCTATCCAAACTCATTCCCGGGGCAGAGCGGAGGCGTGCGCCTAAAACGGCGAAGCTGGCAGTCGAAGTGGCCGAGCAAGCATGCCGTATGGCCAAAGCTGACATGAGCGACACGGCATCTGTGTTTACCTCGGTACTTGCTGACACCGAAATCTCAGACAACATCTGTCGGGCACTAGCGCTGCCACAAAAAATATTATCGCCAACAAAGTTTCACAACTCAGTACAAAATGCCCCTGCAGGTTACTGGGCAATAGGAAGCGGTAATCATGCACCGTGCAATTATGTCGGCGGCTTTATGGAAAGCTGGGCCTTAGCACTTATAGAAGCGGCAAGCCAATGCCTTATCGAGCAACGGAATGTATTATTGGTGAACTACGATATCGCCAACAAAGCGCCTCTCTCTGGGGTGTGCCGAATTGATGAAAGCTTCGCCAGTGCACTGCTACTGCAAGCGACCTGCACACACCAAGACAGCGTAGAGCTCAAACTTGAATTGTGTGCTGGTAGCAATCCTCAGCCTATCGCCCATAGCCTATCTGCGCAAACACTATGCCGCAGAAACCCAAGTGCTGCCGTGCTGGCACAACTTGAAGTATTTGCGATGAAAACTGACGAACAAAATGCAACAGAGTTACGTTGGCCAATAAATTCTGATGCCCATTTACGGATCAGGAGTCGAGGCTCACTGTGACAGCTGCCATGACTTAGCTGAGCGAACCCAGTCGCGCTATACCAAAAGCTATTAACACCCCAGTCAGCACGGTAAACCCAAGGCCGGAAAGAATCGGCACTGCTGACGATGCCAGGACAGCAAAACCTGCAGCTGTCGATAGCACCGAAGCCAGTATCGCGTGACGGCTGTTGGCGATACTGTTATCAGATGGGAGCGCTACGCGACTCAGAAACAAGAGATAATCCAGTCCAAGCCCCGCCACCAGCACAACCGCCATAAGATTAAACAGCGATATCGCATCGAACAAGAGCAGATTAACGGCAAGTGTTCCGGCGACCGTCGCGAGCAACCCCCCAGCAACCCAAAACAATCGGCGGCCAGGACGAAGCACGGCGAGCAGTACGCCACATATCAGGACAAAGGCAATGCCTAGCATCGTGAGTATTCGTGCTCGGTATTGCTGCACCAGGGATACCGATGCCTGCTTCAAATCGATGAGCAGAGCTTCGGGAGCGTAATCAGCAAGCTGCTCAGAAAAAACGGCCACATCGGCAATTTGCCCCGGAATCAAAACGGAAGACCACACCCCTTCCCGCTCATACAAACCCGAGGCAATGCTCTGCTCAAAGACTGTATCCGCGTAACTTTCCGGCACTAATAAAAGCCTCCGTTGTAACGCCATCACATTGCTAGAAAACGCATCAAAAGCGTTCTCGACCAACCCGAACTCACGGGCAGCCTGAATGGCAAACTCGGGCTTAAAGACCGCAGCCATTGCAACCCGCTGTTCCTGCAGCACTGCAGGCGGCAATAGATCCGACACCGATTGGACCGAGCCTACCAATTCCGGATGCAGTCGAAGAATCTCGGTGACCCTCAAGGTCTCTTCAAGCAATGAATCGAGATCTTGCGACTGCAGTAACAACAAATAGCGAATATCCGGTGCACCGAACTCTGCACGCAACGCCCTATCGCGTTCGATAGTTTCAGCAGGCAGTGGCGTTAATGCCGACAAGTCGTCAGACCACAAGTGATCGGCGCCATGAAACAATACGGAGCCACCAAGCAGCAATATCAACAACCACACATGATGGCGTAAGCGGACCGGCTCCGCCGAAACAGCAGACTCATCTGAAACCGAAGTAACGTCTCCGAGCAATGCCGGCAATAGGGTCATGCTGACCAACAAAGCAACACTCACCCCAACCGCCGAAAATACACCCAATTGGGCCAAGCCTTCCGAACCCGAAGCCGCCACAGCAAGATACGCAAGTACAGTGCTGCCCGCGCCAAGACGCAAAGTGGGCCATATATGCTCCAATGCTGCTCGGCCACTGCGACCATGACTAAACACATGCAATGGAAAATCTATCGCGACGCCAAACAAGGTAAAACCGAAAGCCAGCGTGATGCCGTGAATCTGGTCGAACAACAGAGTTACAGCGGCCAGTGCTGCAAGCGCACCAATCGCGAGTGGCAATGCGCTTAACAACACAACATGCACACTGCGGTAAACCGCAAGCAACACAATAATAATCGCGAGTATTGCAAGCAGGCTGCGCAACTGGGCCTCAGACTGAATTGTCCGCTGCAACTCCACACCGTATGCACCTACACCATAGGTCTGAGCAACAGTACCAAACTGGTCATTCGCAATATGAGCAATTAAGGCTGCAATCTTCTGCTGCGCTCCGATCTCATAAGCTGGCGCGCGCGCCTCCGCGACAAGATAAACGCGCCCGCCCGGAGTAACCCAAGTCATCGTCGCAGAACTTTGATCGGCAGAAAGCTTGCTTAGGACTTCCAGCGAAGACAAATAAGGATCTGCAGCAATAATATCTTCCAGCGCTGGGTCAGGCGCAAAGGTAAGATCGGGTATACGCGAGCCTATAGCTGCATTCACGCCTGCCTGTGAAAGGTCAATATCATCGAGCAAATAGCGGTTGGCAAAAATAACATCCGGCAACCGCTCAACAGAGAGTGTCTGTCGGCCGTTATAAACACTGCGAAACAGTCCCGAGTTCTCCAACTGAAACCTGAACTCATTGCTGGCATCAAAGGGCTGGGCAGAAAAACCTTCAGGCAAAACAATAAACCAAAGCTGTGACCCCGCCCCCTGACCGAGACGATCGACCAACACCGATTCCTGAGGCGTTTCGGCGGCTGGCAAAAAGTAGGCTAGATCAACCGTACTATTAAAACGGGTAATCACCGTAAGTGCGCTCAATCCTGCGCACAATAACCACAGCAGCAGCCAAACGCGCAGATTGCGGGGATGGGCATCGGTCACGGCCAGGCTCTCAAAGCCGTGGTGCCTCAGCTACCGAAAAGCTCAGGCGCTGCCAACGTTTTGGTCCTTGATCAATGAAAATTTCAGTAATCTCATCGGCTGTTGCGGACACATTCATCTCCAGCACATAGCGGCGTAAATACTTATTTTTGGGCTTACAGATCAACGTCCAGCTATCTCCATCATGCTCAATTGCGACAACATACAACTCGTCAATCGTATTAATGTCGCCTTCAAGAATGGCACGCAAGCTACGGAAAAAGTCGTACAGTCCCTGATCTTTAGTAATCGAGAACTCTCGCGTTTTATCAACTCGCTCCACCCGCACCAAATTATTGCCGATTGTAATCGTTTCCTGAAATGGCTCGATAACACGTTTTATCAACTCACCCTGACCACTAAAGACAATATCTCCAGTAATTTTCAGCGGCTCACGCAAACGGCTAGCCATCCGGTATTCGGTGTATGTCCGTGGCTCATCACGTCGCACATCCAGGCTGGAAAGAATCTTCACAAGCTCCAGATCAGAAGCTACCGATTGAGCACAAGCGGAGGCCATAGAAAGAGCCAAAAAGACACAGCAAAAAAATCGCCTCACTCCAAAGCCGGCTGTATTCAACTTACACAATAAGACTTTCATATAAAATAATCGTAAAAATTAAACCAGTTGTCGGGAGCCCTTTTTACATATTTCTCCAAACAATCCATATAACGTTGTGCGAACAGTCGTATGTCTTGTTGACGATCCTTGCGGGATGTCTTCAGACCCGTTGTAAGAACCTCGCAATGTACGTCATAGCCACCATCAACGAAGACTGGGAAGATCGCAATCACGGGGGCCTTAAAAGCCGCTGCCACCATGAACGGTCCGGCCGGCAACCTGGCCTTACCATCAAGGAAGTCAACTTCAATCACACGATCACTCTCAAACACCCGATCAGCAAGAAAGCCTACCCACTGTGACTCACGCATTGCTGCTGCAATCTCTACACCAAGCGAGGCCGCCGATTGATGGGGACTAATGATCGAGCGGATAAATTCCGGATCAATTTCGGCCATTCGTCGCATAAAATTAGGGTTAATTTCATCATCAACTACGATCCTCATTTGTACCTGAGGATGCTCAACTGCGACCATGCGCGCCGCCTCAAATGAACCAAAATGTGCCGCTAAAAAAACCCCACCCTGAGCATCCTGCACAAGATCAACCAATGGCTCAGTGCCAAAGAAACGTATCCGGATATTGCTGGCGCGACCCGACATGATGAATATTCGATCGGCAGTCACCCGAGCGAAAGTCATGAATTGGGCGAATACTTCATGCCATTTTGGCTTGCGTTGATAAACACGGGACAGAAAACGCTGTGATGCGTGACGCTCATCGGCTCGAACCAAAACAAAGTACAACACCACCGGATACAGCAATACAAATACTGCTGCCCTGCCAAAAGTAATCGCAAAAAGCTCCATGAAGCGAAGTGCCCACATGGAGCCTGCCTCAGGTCGCTTACGCCAGCCCACTAACTTCGCCCTGTGTTTTTCCTGGTTCCACAGGAATCCCCTCAGCCTGCAACAAGATCTGCAGCGCCGCTTGTTTTAGCTTGCCCGTCTCGTCGCGAGGCAATGCATCAATCTGACAGACTCTGCGCGGCAAAAAACTCTGCTCAATTAGGCCTGCCAACGCTTTTTCAACGGCGGCAGCATCTCCATCCTGCAGAACCACCAATATAAGCAAACGGCCGGCTTCAGTCTGGGGCGGTAAAACGACACCATCAACAACGCTGTCCAGAGACAGCAGTGTGGCATTCAAATCTGCCAGAGAGGCCCTTTTCCCGGCCACTTTAATCAGATCCGAATCACGACCCACTATTGAGAAATCGCCGTTCTCAGAAAAGCATAATTCATCCGCAAGCTTCACAGGATGAGCAAGATGAGGCGCGGACAAAATGGCTGCGCCGTCTTCCTCAATCATAGTGAACTCAGGAAAACGCCTAAAATACTGCTGCCATTCGGCAGCAACTGACAAACGGCAGGCAAATGATCCGGCTTCGCTACAACCATAAATCTCAAGCAATTCCCCATGAATTGAATCAAGCAAACCCATCGCCAAACTATCATTTAATGGTGCTGTAGCTGACAACAGATGTCTAACCAGAGAGATATCCATACCCGAGCGATACAGAGCCCGCAAATGGTGCGGCGTGGATACAAAGTAGTTGTCGGCTCCGACAAGTTTTAGAGCAGCGATAACGTCACCGGGAAACAGTGTCGAACCAGAAAATATCGCAATATTAGAAACACAGGATACTAGCAAAGACCACTCCAGCCCATACATATGCCAGGGCGGTGCCGTCGATACAATTGCTGGATTAGAGCCTAATGATAACGACTCATGCAATACACGGCTGTTGATCTTTGCACCAGCAAACAAGCTGTCCACCGTCTTCTCTATAGACTGTGCGATACCGGTGGTGCCAGAGGTATAAACGATTGCAGCCAATTGATCGGCAGGCAATAACGGAACTCCAACGTTACCCGAGCACTGCTTGACTCCGGACATGTCAAAAACGGGCAAAGGACACTCATTGAATGCGGCTGAAGTCACAACATAGGCCTCAGGAAACTGCCGTGCAGCACCCTTAAGTAGACCCACTTGATGACCCGGCAATAGGACATTGCATTGGCCTCGAAGCAAAACAGCAAAAAAAGTTACTGCAAACTGATAACGATCCTCGCAATAATTTATCGCATACGGCTTATCGGGAAGGCTCTCTGCAAGCGCAGTCACATGAGATAAAAAATCTCCAGCAGAAACCTGTCCTTTTGCGGTCAGAAACATAGGCCGGTGCATTGCCCGGTCTAACATTAAGTGAGTTGCTGAATTCAAGACTGGCCTCCGGGCCAAACTCGACAAACCCGACAAACAGGTTTGCTGAGCTCAACCAGCGACAGTCTGCTGGCCGATAAATGCAGATAAGCTTCGCAAAGTACGAAAAACCTCTTTGGTTTCTTCGTCTTCGGCCTTTATATGAACGCCATAATTCTGGGACACTGCCACAGCGATTTCGAGGGCATCAATAGAATCAAGCCCTAAACCATCATCGAATAGGTTGTCTTCCGGCTCAATATTGTCAGCAGTAACGTCTTCAAGATTCAACACTTCTACAATTAGTTCTGCCAATTTTTGTTCTTCTACCGATTTTTCCACGCTTAAGCCCCACTTCCTTAGCCTATGGTCAGATTGATCTGTTTAAAACATCCGGTGCATGAATATTCACGCAATGCCCTATTTTGAGCAAACCGCGGTTCAAGTACAATGGCGTCATGAACATTGAAGCTCAAACCGCACCAGTCGGCAACAACACTCAAACCAGGGATGTCATAGTGATCGGTGGCGGGCCCGCTGGCACAACTGTGGCAACATTACTTGCACAAAAAGGCTGGCAAGTCACTCTATTTGAAAAAGAAACACACCCACGCTTTCATATCGGCGAATCACTCCTGCCAATGAACTTGCCTATCTTTGAGCATCTGGGCGTACTCGACCAAGTCGCCGCTGCTGGCATCAAAAAAAATGCAGCCGTTTTTACCAGCCCAACGATCAAAGCCAAGCCCACCCGCTTCCCATTCGCAAATGCTCTGGCTGACTCACCACCTCATGCCTATCAAATTGAGCGCTCCAAGCTCGATAAAATACTGTTCGACAACAGCCATGCCAACGGTGTGCAAACTCTCGAGCAGCATGAGGTTATTGCCATATCTCTAGTGAAAAACGGTACACATAAACTGCAAGTTCGTGGTCCTGACAACAACATTCGTGCGTGGCAATGCCGCTATGTGCTGGACGCATCCGGACAACAGTCGCTCATATCCAAACAGCAAAAGTGGAGGCTGCCGAACTCTCGACACTCGGCTTCTGCAGTTTTCGCCCACTTTTCCGGTATTCCGCTTAATGAGGGTGATGGCTCTGGAGATATCAACGTGTATTGGTTTGCTCAGGGCTGGATGTGGTTTATACCCCTTGGCGACGACCTTATGAGCATAGGGATTGTCGCAAGCCCTGACTACCTGAAAACGCGCAAGCCAACAGAATCATTATGTGACTTTCTTAGCAACACCGTGAACAAGTCGTTTGCAGCCCGTAAACGATTTAAAAACGGAACACAGCTGTTCCCTGCAAAAGCAGTATCGAATTATTCGTACACATCCAGTCAACGCAGTGGCGCAGGGTTCGCTCTTATCGGTGATGCACATACTTTCATTGATCCGGTATTTTCGAGCGGTGTATATCTGGCAATGTCAGGTGCAGAACGAGTGGTGCCGTTAGTCGACCATTGGTTGCGGGGAAATAGGCTAAGGTACGCCATTACACGCAATCGCTACGAGCACACAATGACGCGAGCAGTAAAGGCATTCAGCTGGTTTATATACCGTTTTACAACGCCTCAAATGGAGTATTTATTCCAGAACCCGCGCAATATATTGGGTGTAGAGCAGGCGGTAGTGTCAATGCTTGCCGGCGATGTGTATAAACGTAACTCGGTACATCTGCGATTGCTCGTATTTAAGTTCATCTTCTTTATGGCTGGTATTTTCGGGCCAGCCAAACGGCAAAAAAGCTAACACATGTCAATAGCGGCTAAAAAAACCCCATCGTGTTCTGAGCTCACTGTCCGCTTAGACAAGACAGATGGCTCAAACGAAACTAACGCGCTTTTCCGCTTTTGTTTTGGTCGAGACTTGTCCGAGCAATCTGCTGACGGCACAGTGAATATCCCCATACCTCTTCAGGTACTAGGCAACGGGGCCAAGTTCGAAGTTTGGGAAACCAGCGAACCCGTGCACAGCGGCAGAATAGCTAACAACATGTTTTTTGCTGCCAGTACATCGTGGCTGATGATTCACACTACAGTCCTTATCGATGACACTAGCGACCTAAGTTCACTAACTCATGATATCTACAACAACATGCTGAATGAGGTGGTCCAGCGCAACTATGAAGACATAGTTCGCACCTGGAATTACATTCCTGAAATTAACAAAGGTGATGGCGACAGTGAGCGCTACCGACAGTTTTCTCTAGGTCGCTCGATTGCCTTCGAGTCACACAACTGCAACATTGAAACACTCCCTGCTGGAACAGCCATCGGCAGTGTTGCAGGAACGCAGTTGGGTATTACGATACTCGCCGCCAAGAGCAGCAACATCCGGGTCGAGAATCCGCGTCAAATGAGCGCCTTTCAATATCCTCGCCAATACGGGCCCCGCAGCCCTTCATTCGCACGCGCTGTATTATTAAGCCAGTGTGAGCTTCCCGTTCTGCTTGTATCGGGGACTGCGAGCATACTAGGGCATGAAAGCGTGCACACCAGTAAATTAATCAATCAGGCCGAAGAAACAACACGTAACATTGTTAGTCTGCGCGACGCCGCCCTGAAACAATCCGGCACGGCTGAGAGCTTCTCAGCAGGATGCCTGCGCATCTATGTCCGCGATAAAGCCGACTTCCCCATAGCTGTCGACAGCCTGAAAGAGTTACTCCATAACCGGGATGGCAGCAAGCCCGACTATATCGTGCTGCTCGGCGATATCTGCCGAACCGACTTGCTGGTAGAAGTTGAGGCGGTCTATCAAGCAAGGCCTCCGCTTGCAGACAATATCGCACTGGCTTAACGAGGCAAAGGATTCGTGAAAATCGCTTTTATCTCTGGTAATAGGGAAAAACTTCCTGATGCAGTAGTGCCTATCGGACTCCTGTACATCATGGCCAACACCCCCGATTGCCATGACAAAGAGCTGATTGATCTGTGCTTTGTCGACGACCCTGACGCACACCTGAAAGAAACACTCGGCAAAATGAGCCCGGATGTTGTGGCACTGGGAATGCGCAATATCCAGAACAATGATTATTCCGGCATGGAAGACAATCTCAATTACTACGCTGATTTAATCGTTACCATTCGCAAAAGCTGTTCTGCATCTGTGGTTCTTGGGGGCTCAGGCTTTAGTGTCATGCCCAAAGAATTAATGGCTCGACTCAAACCCGATTACGGCATTTCCGGTGAAGGCGAACAGGCGTTTCCAAAGCTGCTGAAGGCTCTCGAAACCGGAGAAGGCATCAACGCAATCGGGGCGCTGCATCGATATATCGATGGTCAGATACTATCAAGCCCGCGACCACCCGAGTTTCTGGACATGAACACGCTGATACCGCCAGACCGGTCACTTGCGGCGCACACGTATTACCAGAGCTTCGGTGTCGACTCTATCCAAACCAAACGTGGCTGTCCGCTAAGGTGCGACTATTGCACCTACCCCATCATTGAAGGCAGGGTTGGGCGCACCCGCGACCCGGTGGCCGTTGTCGATGAAATGTTTGCTGCGGCAAATGACTGCCCTGATATCAATCACTTTTTTATCGTTGACTCAGTATTTAATCTACCTAAAACTCACGCTAAGAAAGTTTGTCGCGAACTAATAAAGCGCAACTGGACGATTCCATGGACCTGCTATGCCAACCCATTGGGTTTTGATACAGAGTTTGCCGAACTGGCGAAGGCAGCGGGCTGTGCTGGCATGGAAGTCGGATCAGACTCAGGGGTAAACCATGTGCTAAAAAAAATGCACAAAGGCTTTACCACCGATCACATCCGAAAGCTGCACAACACATGTGAAACAACCGGCATTCCTGATTGCCACACATTCATTATCGGTACTGAGGGCGAAACTATCGAGGATGTGCAACAGACGCTGGATTTCATTGCTGACCTCGATCCATTCAGCGTATTTATCATGATCTGGATCGATGATTTCGAAGCGTTGGATCCTGGCTATCGGGCAGAGCGAATGGCATTCCGAAAGGATATCGAAGTCTTGCTGGAAGCGAACAAAGACAAGTTCCCAACCTGGTCGGTTCCGGCGCTGAAAATCAATTTCAATGAGCGACTGTTTGCGGCACTGCGCAAATCCGGCAGGCACGGTCCTCTTTGGCAACACATAAGGGGCTAGGTAAAGCAATTAACACAACCGGACTATCACGGGAAGAACCCCCAAAAGACCTTTTAAGACCAACAAAACCACGCCATTCATAAAAATAAAAGCGTAGACTAAATAAGGCACTTAAGAACTAAGGCGCTGTAAAGTTGTCCCTTTAATAGGCATCAACACAACAGTCTCCGGCAAGACCGCAAGCACGTTTGACCCTAATCAATACTCCAGAGTGTAGAATTGAAAGTATTATGAGTTAGCGAGCATTTGGAAACCTGCTGCTTTGTCTGCTGCTGTCTTTGCAGGGCATCAGTCTCGCCCATGCGAACTGCAACGAACATGCCAACGACAACACTGCATCCGGTGTTGTTGTGTCCATGGAAGCAACTCATGAACACTGTGAGACAACCGAGCTGGAAAAACACCAAATGCCGGCCGATCAGATGTGCGACAACGGCTGCAATGACTGCCCCAGTGCAAGCATTGCGTTTAGCAAAACATCGGAAGAACAGCTGGCACTGCAGATTGCCGATTATCCTCCCTACGTGGACGTTCATTCTGCGCCTCTATCTGAAGGCGTACCAATCCCACCCGATTGCGCCTAAACACAAGATCAGTGCGTCTGCGATAACCCGCTCAATACAGAGCTTCGCAGATTTCAATGCTCAATCTTTCGTTTCGCAATGACGAACTCGGGATACCACTAGAATGAATCAGCCTCCTTTTACCTCGCACCAACTGCTTTCACGGCGACGCTTTGTTACAGGCGTTGCGGCGGGCGCCTCACTCGTTGCCTCAGGGCTCATGACCAGAGCGGATGCAAACAATAACCTGAGTGGCAATACTTTTAATCTGACTATCGGCAATCAGCAGGTGAACTTCACCGGGAAAAACCGCATCGCCACAACTGTCAACGGTTCACTGCCAGGGCCCACACTGCGCTGGAAAGAAGGTCAGCACGTAAATATGAACGTGACCAACCAACTTGGTGTCGACAGCTCCATTCACTGGCACGGCATTATTCTGCCCGAAGACATGGACGGTGTCCCGGGCTTGAGCTTCGCCGGCATAAGGCCTGGCGAAACGTTTAATTATAATTTTAAGCTTAACCAAAGCGGTACCTACTGGTATCACAGTCATTCCGGGTTTCAGGAGCAAACCGGGGTTTTGGGCGCAATAGTCATTGAACCTGAGGGCGGCGAGCCTTTCCCCACCGATCGCGATTACGTCATCATACTGTCGGATTGGAGTGACGAAAAACCCGAAAGAGTTTATAGCAATCTGAAAAAACAAAGTGACCTCTACAATTGGAATGAACGAACCTTAGTGGATACGTGGCGTGACATTCGATCGAAAGGGGTTTCAGCTACTGCTGCCGACCGGCATATGTGGAATATGATGCGTATGTCTGATCGCGATATCTCGGATGTCAACGGCACAACCTATACATTTCTGATGAACGGTCAGACACCTGCAGACCGCTGGAAGGGTTTGTTCAAACGTGGCGAAAAGGTCCGTTTAAGATTCATCAATGCCGCCGCCATGACGTTTTTCGATGTTCGCATTCCAGGCCTTAAACTTAAAGTTGTCAGCGCCGATGGGCAGGCTATCGAGCCCGTGACTGTCGATGACTTTCGTATTGGTGTGGCCGAAACCTATGATGTCATCGTCGAGCCAGAAAGCGATGCGGCCTATAGCATCTTTGCTCAGGACATCGATCGCTCCGGCTATGCCCTCGGCATGCTAACTCCGGATCTGTCATTAAACGCAGATGTACCCACGATGGACCCACGGCCTATTCTCAGCCATGCCGACATGGGTATGAGCATGGCGCACGCGGGCGGCGGTCACAGCGGCATGAATCACGGAAATATGGCCAGCCCCAAAATGAATCACGCCAACATGACCGATCCCCACATGAATCACGCCAACATGACCGATCCCCACATGAATCACCGCAGCCCAGCGCCGGCGGGCATGGGCAGCACTGCACCCATCATTCACAAGAGCTCCGAAAAAGGCCCGCAAACGGACATGCGTGCAGAAATGCCACAGACTCAACTCAACAATCCCGGTATCGGACTGGTCGATAATGGGCGACGAGTGCTCACCTACGCCGATTTACGCAACCTTTATCCGACACCCGACCCACGCGACCCTACGCGGGAAATTCAATTGCATCTCACTGGCAACATGCAGCGTTATATGTGGTCCATGGATGGCATGGCCTTTGTCGATGCCGAGCCATTGAAATTTAACTATGGCGAGCGGTTACGCATCACTCTGGTAAACGACACCATGATGAATCATCCCGTGCACCTGCATGGCATGTGGAGCGACCTTGAAACGGGAGATCCAAAACGTATTCCGCGAAAACACACCGTGATCGTGCAGCCTGGTAGAAAAATCAGCTATCTGGTCACTGCCGATGCAAGAGGCAACTGGGCGTATCATTGCCATCTGATGTATCACATGATGGGTATGTTTCGCGTTGTGGAGGTAAGTTGAGCATGCGCATTAACAAGCCAACTATGCTGTTTTTTGCTCTATGCGCTTCGCTCTCGAGCGGGTCGGTGCTCGCTGACACAAAGATGAACGGCAACCCGATCATCACCAAACTTTCTGTGCAAAGCCTAGAATACGGTTTCGGTTCTGGTGCGAACACGCTTAATTGGGAGCAGGCACAACTGCAGATAGGCACCGACCTCAATGGTCTGTCAATTCGCTCTAATGGCCACACCGAAAACGGCAAGGTCGACGAGGCCAATCTGATCGTGCAATACAGCCGAGGCATCTCAGCGTTCTGGGATTTACAAGCAGGCTGGAAACGAGATATCCGTCCGCAACCGCATCGCGACTCGGCGGTTTTCGGGCTCAGCGGCACTGCGCCTTACCGTTTTGAGGTGGAAAGCTATGTGGGGATCGGTCGCGGTGGCAACATCGAGTTCTACCTTGATGCAGAAAAAGAGTTGCTCATTACCAATCGCTGGATGCTAGCGCCACAGTTTTCGATAAACGCATTCAGCCAAAAAGACGCTGAAGTAGGAATTGGCTCTGGGGTGAACGAAACCGAACTGGCATTGAGGCTGCATTATGTCTGGCGTAAAAACCTACTGCCTTACATCGGCATAGCGTATCAGCAGGAATATGGAGAAACTGCCGACCTGACGCGTGCCGAAGGCGATAGTACGCACAATACTCAATGGGTTGTTGGCATTCAGGGCTGGCTATAAAGCCCGCTATCAAAGTAATTAACTCTTCGGCAGAAATGCCTGCAAGGTCAGACGGTCCATCGCAACATTCGATGTGTAAGTCACCTTGTGCGATACCGTTTCACGGTTAATCACCAGCCGGTTAGCCAGTGGTGCCACAGCGTGCCCCATGCCATCAGCCTTTGCCTTGTCGGACTCATAAAAAATAAAGTCACCGAACCAGTCATCTTGCCAGGTATCGTTCAGGTAAAAGGTCAGTGCGGTATTAGTGTGAGCGTCGTTATGCTCGCCCATTCCGGAATGCGCCTTCCAGCGATACACACCAATATAGATTTCTGCTTCGGGATCAATAAAGCCGGTTGCATGCACGGCATCAATAAACATCGTCAATTCCGCTGGCATGTCACTCCCTTTGCTCGACCACTGGCGGGTACCCATGTTGTCATCGAAATCGCGGATCAGTTGTTGATCCCAATTGCGCTGCTCTCTCGTTCTATCACAATTGGCTTTTATGGCCCATTGCTGCAATTTGATAAACTCCTGATGGTCCAAAAAGCTATCACACAAAATCACTCCGCCATCGGCAAATACCTGGACGGAATTCTCTTGTTTTCTTTGAGCTGCATACGCCCTCAACTTGTCCTTCAGAGATTGAGGTAACAACCTACGCAACCACCCAATTAATGTTTTACTGCTCATACCTGACCCATCCTACCCACTATTCGAGGCGTTTAGCGAAATACATACCCAATCATGGACTCTATCCTCGCCCTACTCATAAAATCTGATCGTTCATCGTAACCTTGCCAGTTTAGCCAGAAAAGCGCTTCTGTCACAAACAGACATCAACTAAGGTCAAAAAAGAGCAAAAAAAAGCCCCATCCAATGATGGGGCAAAAAGGGCACATTACAATCAAAAAATGCGCAAGGGGTTATTCCACGGTATCAGTAGGTCCACAAGCATCTGTTGCAGAGCCGGTGTTCGCAGCTCTTCGCCATAATAAATATCAGAGTTGGTCCTCAACCAAAATAGAGATCTGCACCATCTCGGCCATCGCTGCATCGCGCAACGCACCAGGCTCTGTACACACCACGGCGGCCTGCAACTGCTGTTGCAGGTGCCAGAGCTCTGCAGCGCTTTCCAACTGAACATTACAGCCTTTCAGCATGAACAAATCACTCGTTGATACAGCCATATCCAACCTCCACTACTTCAACCAGAAATCGATGATGCCAGTCAAGATTCAACACGATGGCATTCAGCCATCGTGTCACCCTGCTGCATCGTTGCCAGGTGCGCACCAAGATACAGAGTCTGCGCATCAGTTAACCCATGCAGGTAGCTGGAGCTTGCGGCCACCTCACCGGACATATCGAGCAAAGCGCGCGCAGCCTCAAGCGCGTCTTTCTCATTGCCGTTCAGCAGGCAAAACACATAAGCCACCATCTGATACTCCTGTGGGGTGAGCTCCAGTGAGCGCGCGAGTCCCTCAATCAAGCCAGATGCATAGCCACGGGCCGCCATCGCTGATTCTTCCCTCCCCTCACATAAATGCTGCAAAGCACGCCGTTTTACCCACAGATGCGTGGCTCTGGCCACCGCATCTGCCCGTCTGAGCCAATCGGTGGAGAAATATGGGCTATCGAAGTTCATGGGGATAAGTTACGGAAACAAATGCCATGCATCTTGTCTTTAGCGGCCAAGTCAGATTCAATACCTATCAAACACTTGGGAAAGATTATGTTTCTAGAACCAACTTCACTCTCTGCGAATGCCCTGCTGATGACCGAAACGGTCGAACGGCACTATGGCATCGACCCGAAACCCATGCTGAACAAGCTCGACATGGATCCAGCCTTAATGTACAAGCCTGGCGCGCGCTACCCCACACTAAAAATGATTGCGCTTTGGAAAATGATTGTTGAAGAAACCGGCGACCCCTGCGTGGGTCTGGTTATTGGTAGTCATGTAAAAACCACCACCTTTCATGCCCTCAGCTTTGCCTGGCTTGCCAGCAGCTCGATTACTGAGGAGCTGAAAAGATTGCAACGCTATTTCAAAGTAATCTGCAGCATGCCCCTCGACCTGAATATCGTAGACGACGGCAGTCACTATCGCTTTGAAGTGCACTACCCCGAGGGGAGCCCGATGGGGCCACCGGAGTCTATTGATGCTTTCTTTATGGCGATGCTTAGACTCTGCCGTTTAACCCGAGATGATGATTTTTGCCCAACTAAAGTCTGTTTTACCGCCGACCATAACCGCGCTAGCATCAGTCGTTACACCGATGCATTTTCAGCTCCGGTCGAGCTCGGCACACCGTTTAATTACATTGAATTTGATAAAACAGAATGCGATGCCATGTTGTCAGGGAGAAATATTGAGCTGGCTATGGCCAACGAACGAATCCTGGACAGCTATGTGCAGGCGCTGGATCCGGATAAAGTCACCAGCCAGGTTAGAGGATTACTAATCTCCCTAATGCCCTCAGGGCATGTCGGCCAGGAAGAAGTTGCGCGAAAAATGAATCGCAGTTTAAGCACCTTGCAGCGACAACTCAGCAGCGAAGGCAAAAACTTCAAGGATATTAGAGATGAAACACGGCGACTGATGGCGGAAGAATACATCCGTGAGGGTCATTACTCGCTAAGCCAAATTGCATTTCTGCTGGGTTTCTCAGACCAAAGTAATTTTTCCCGTGCCTTCAAGCGCTGGACTGGCAGCACCCCCGGCGATTACCGGCCTGTGCACATTGAGACATAAGCGCTGCATGTTCCAGACCATGATTCTCAGCTTAAGCATTAAGTCGCTGCTAACACGCGCACTACAGGACCGGTGGCTGAGCTTGCGCCGCTTGGCTGGAGATTAGTTAGTACCGATGTTATTCAGCGGCATCACTTTCATGCATGGACCAACTCATGGGTATCTTAAACAATCCAGATTCTTCAACAGTTGGCCCTCTGCGCCGACTGATGGCAGGTATGTATGACTGGCTGTTAATTCTTGCCATGGCAATAATCGGTTCGATGCCCATCGTATTTTTTTATGGGGAATCGGTGCCAACAGGAAACCTGATGTACCAATTAGCACTGTTGGCACTCAGCATCGGCTACTTTACGTATTGCTGGACGCGAAGCGGCCAAACGCTGGGAATGAGGACTTGGAATATCCGGATCATGACTAAAGCCGGCGGTCGAATTAACACAAAGCAGTGCCTGCTGCACTTCGCTGCCGCTTTCATTTCGCTTGCAACAATGGGCATAGGTTTCTGGTGGGCATGGACTAACCACGAAAGAATCACTTGGCATGATCTCTGGAGTGAAGCCCGACTGCAGCACACACCAAAGCGCTGACAGCACTATGCCTAACGCGTTCTCAACAGCAAGACCACCGTTAAAACAGCCAGCATAAATGTCGGCATCCAGCCCATCAGAAATGGATTAAGGTTAAAAACATCTGATGTGTCTTTTGCAATGCTGTTAAATAAAAAATAACCCAGACCAATGGCCAAGCCCACTAGCATCCTTGCTCCAGCGCCACCTGAGCGCAAACTCCCCATGACAAAGGGCACCGCTAACACAGACATAATTGCAATGCCGGCAATACCCGCCACACGACCCCAAAAAGCGATTTCGTATTCTTCAGCATCGAGATCGTTCGATTTTAAGTAATCAATATAGCTGTATAGCTCAGCACCACTAAGACTGCTGGTACGAACTTCCGTTAACTCGAGCACATCCGCATTTAACTGACTCGGCGCACTGATAGTCGGTGAGTCGCTAATGATAATGCCTTCATTAACAAACACGCTTTCGCTATAGTCGTTAAAGGTCCAATTATTAAGTGCATCCACCTCAGCTGAACGCGCCCGACTAATTGATAACAAACCATTGTTCTCAGAATTAACATTATAAATAAACATGCCACCAGAACCGATGCCATTCTCTGCACCAGTGATGTTAAGAAACAAACTTCCGTCACGCAGCCAGGCACTCCCCGACACCGCCATACGCATATCAGAATTTTTGGTTAATGTTTTCATTTGCCGAGCATAACGATCCAGCGGTGGAGCAATGCTTTCGGCAAGCAGCGCTCCAGTGACTGCCAGCACTATACCCGTGTACAAAGCCGACCGGCCAATCATCATTAATGAGACACCGGAAGCCCGCAGCACAATAAGTTCGCTGTGCGTCGCCAATGCCCCCATACCCAGCAGGCCACCCAACAGCACGGATACCGGCAGCACACCCACGGCAAATCGTGGCAGCTTGAGACCGGTATACATCAAAGCCTCTTTAATGCCGTAGGCGCCAGTTCCAATATCATCCAGCTGAGAAATGAACTCAATAAAGCCGCCCACTGAGAGCAGCACGCCAAGAACCATAAGCGTCATCATCATAATCGAGCGGAAAATATAGCCATCGACAATTCTCATGCCGCCCCTCCACCGAAACGATTGCGCAAATAAGCCTTATAACGCGTTAGGCCGCCGTGCTGACTCAGCAATAGACCAATAGCGACCAACAGAAATATGAGGTGCACCCACCATAATCCCAGCCAAGCCGGAGTGATGCCCTGCATCAGCCAGACTTTAGCCGCAACTAGAATATTTATATAAATAATGTAGATAAAAATGCCACCGGCCAGATTGCTGTAGCGGCTCTGACGCGGCCGAGATTTACTGAGCGGAACAGCCAACACGGTAAGCACAAATAGCGTCAACGGCACCGACAAGCGCCACTGAATTTCTGCCCCTGCACGCGACTGATCCAATGCCGATAACTCACGAAACGTCATTGCATCAATATCAAATTTTGGGAGCCTAGTTTCGGCAACAACATATGGAATACCGTGCTCGGCAAACTTAATTATGCGAAATTCTGGGGTACCGGGCACTCCTTCATAGCGATGACCATCGACAAAGGTAAGAATTTTAGAGCCCGTATCTGCATCATTACGTTGGTTGGCCTCAGCAGCGACGATCACCTGTACCTCATCAGCCTCTCGATTCCGCACAAACACATTGGTAAGACGACCACTTTCATCGACCTTCTCTGCGTACAAAACCGCGTCGCGGGTGCCAAGCGGAATAAACCGACCTGCTTCCAGCATGCTCAAACTTAGATTTTTACTGGCGTCGAAACCGATTTCCTGAATCATACGCCTTGCCGATGGTGCAATATCCAGCGACAACCATGTCGCCATGCCCACCAACACTAGCGCAATCACTGACAGAGGACGATACAGCGAAGCAGGACCGATGCCGCAGGCCATTATCGCGGCCATTTCACTGTCGCGATAAAAACGCGCAAGCGACACCATAATAGAAATAAAAATGCTAATCGGCATTAATATTGTCAAATATTGCACAGAACCCAGTGCCATCAAAGCAAACAGGGCATCTTTGGGAAGCTTCGAACCAGCAGCATCGCCAAGCACCTGAGCAAACTGTTCTATCATCAGCACAAGCAACAGCACCGCGGTCACCGCTGCCCAGGTAATCAGCGTCTCACGAAATACGTAACGATTAAGAATACTGGGCATATAAATAGTCAGAATATCAAGTAAACTAGCGCGAACGCGTTGGTTCTCGGGTGCGAGCCTCAATCATGGGTGCTCCGCACAAACCGAGTCAAGCCCGCGGCACGAACAAACATTAATAACCCATTAATTTCTAGGAGATACAGATGCGATTTCAAGTAACCACCGGCAAACCGGGAAAACAGCGCTGCAAGGTTGCCGTAGTGCCTGTGTTTGCCTCAGGAAAACTTGGATCTGTCGGTAAGGCCATTGATGCCCTGGCTGCCAAAGCCATATCTGCTGTGATCAAAGCAGGGGATATCTCAGGCAAAGTCGGCGAAACCCTGCTGCTAACAGAAACCGGCGCTTTACCGGCTGAGCGCATTCTGCTGGTTGGTTGCGGTGAGAAAGAGGCCTTCGACCGAGTCGAATATCGCAAAGCGGTGCAGGCAAGTTTCACCGTCCTGCTGAACAAATCCTATGCAGACGCCCAGTTTTACCTCGCTGCCGACGGAATCAGCAATGGCGGCGCCTACCGTTCGGCACGCATCCTTGCCGAAACCTGGCATCGGCAATCATACCGCTTCCGGCAGCCGAGCAAACCCAAGCCAGCCGCACAGTCACTCAAAAAACTCAGCATCAGCATCGACATTAAGCACAGCGATGCCGCGAAGAAAGGCTTCTCGGACGGCAACGGTATTGGCGTAGGCATGAGTTTTACCCGCGACCTGGGCAACACTCCTGCAAACTACTGCACACCCTCATACCTTGCCGGTCAGGCACGCAAACTGGCAAAGACAGATAAAAAACTGACCACGCAGGTTCTCACTGAGGCCAATATAAAGAAGCTGGGCATGGGTTCGTTCTTGTCTGTAACGGCGGGAAGTTCAGAACCCGCGAAGTTCATCATCATGCAATATCAGGGCGCAGCTAAAACTAAAGCACCTATCGTCATTGTCGGCAAAGGCATTACCTTTGATACCGGCGGCATTTCTCTGAAGCCTCCGGCAGCAATGGATGAAATGAAGTACGACATGGGCGGTGCCGCCGCGGCTTTTGGTGTTATGCGCGCTGCTGTAGAAATTGGCATTAAGGTCAACTTGGTTGTACTCATTCCGACCTGCGAGAACATGCCTAGTGCGACCGCCACTAAGCCAGGTGATGTTGTCACCTCAATGTCGGGACAAACTATCGAAGTTCTTAATACCGATGCAGAAGGGCGACT
This sequence comes from Gammaproteobacteria bacterium, assembly GCA_029245525.1. Lineage (GTDB taxonomy): Bacteria > Pseudomonadota > Gammaproteobacteria > Steroidobacterales > JABIQA01. Next base: position 52,270 of record JAQWPD010000044.1, read on the forward strand.
CATACTTTGCGATGCGCTCACCTATGCCCGTCGTTTTAAGCCCGCTGCGCTTATTGATATCGCAACCCTCACCGGCGCCGTGGTGATCGCACTGGGTAAACATCGCATGGGCCTGATGGCTAACTCCGACAAGCTTGCCGATGCACTCATGGGAGCCGGTGATGCCGCAGATGATCTGGCATGGCGCTTACCACTCGATAAGCCCTACAACGATCTACTAAAAAGCAACTTCGCTGACATGGCCAATATCGGTGGCCGAGCAGCAGGCACAATTACAGCGGCATGCTTTTTATCTCGGTTTACCGACGGTATGGAATGGGCGCATCTCGATATCGCTGGTGTCGCCTACAACGGCGGTACTGCCAGCAAAGGCAGCACCGGCCGGCCTGTTCAGTTGCTGGTTGAATACCTGCTGCAGCACTGAGCTTGCGCTGAAGGAGAAGCCTGTTGCAGGATACTGCGACCCGTGTTGATTTTTACATTCTTGAGTCGGCTTCCCGGCCCGAGCGGCTGAATTTTGTGTGTCGATTAACAGAAACTGCTTACAAAGCAGGCAATACCATCTACCTGCTAGCTGCATCAAGCAGTGAGGCGGTGGAGATCAACAAGCTGCTATGGACATTCAAAGATGATGGCTTTGTGCCACACAATTTAAGCGGGGATAGCAATCAGGCGTCCGCGCCCATTATGATTGGGCATGAACAGCCGGATAATAGAGAGTATGGCTTGATAATCAACCTTGCTAACTCAGTGCCAGCAGAATTCGACAAATTCCAGCGAATCGCGGAAATCATTGACGCATCATCCACGGCAAAGCACTCGGGACGACAGCGGTTTACTCAGTATCGGACGGCAGGGATAGAACCCGACACGCATAAAATCGGTGGTAATTGAATTGGCTATAGATGATAACGACATTCCGATACTCACAGACTCAGTGGACATACCGGTATTGACCGAGGCAGCAGATCTGGATCTGGACAGCAGCCCGACACTGGTACTCAGCGAGCATCAGATTAACGAACTGCGTATCCGTCTTACCGACAGCGCGCATGGGTTAATGGAGCGCTTGCTCTACAGCGCTATCCGCGAAATGGAAAATGCGTTACTGGAAGACCTTACCAACCATCTTCGTGATGAACTGCCTGAGATCATTGATACTATTTTGCAAGAACACCTCGGCAAACCCGTTCAGGGAACCGGGGAAGCGGACTAAGGATTCATGGACAAAACATACCAACCTGGCGACATTGAAGAGCGCTGGTATAAGCAGTGGGAAACTGCAGGCTACTTCGAACCCTCAAATGAGGGAAAACCCTATTGCATCATGATTCCGCCACCTAACGTGACCGGCACATTGCATATGGGTCATGCATTTCAGGACACCATCATGGATACCCTGATCCGCTACCACCGCATGCAGGGGCACAACACACTGTGGCAACCCGGCACCGATCATGCGGGAATTGCTACGCAGATGGTTGTAGAACGCCAACTTGAAGCTGAAGGCATCAGTCGCCATGATCTCGGGCGCGAAGCATTCCTTGAGAAAGTCTGGGAGTGGAAAGAAAAATCGGGCAACACCATCTCCAATCAGTTACGCCGGATGGGCAGTTCGCTCGACTGGGAGAATGAACGTTTCACGATGGACAAGGGCTTGTCTGAGGCCGTAATTGAAGTTTTTGTGAGCCTGCACAGCGAAGGGCTTATCTTCCGCGGCAAGCGTCTGGTTAACTGGGACCCGGTATTGCATACCGCGGTCTCTGACCTGGAAGTAATCTCTGAAGAAGAGAACGGCTACCTTTGGCACTTCCGCTACCCGCTTGCTGATGGCAAAGGCTACCTGACCGTTGCCACCACCCGCCCGGAAACTATGCTGGGCGATGCCGCCGTGGCGGTTCACCCGGATGACGAACGTTACGGGCATCTGATCGGACAAATGGTCAGCCTACCCCTCAGCGGCCGGCATATTCCGATTATTGCCGACGAGTATGTCGACCCCGAGTTTGGCAGTGGCTGCGTCAAGATCACTCCCGCGCATGACTTTAATGACTATGAGGTCTGGAGCAGACATAAAGCAGAACTCGGCAACATCCCGCATGGCGGTCTGATTAATATCTTTACTGTCGACGCGCATATAAAAGCATCTGCTGGCGATGACCTCACCTTCGGTCACAAAGCAGTGCATAAGCCGGGAGCCGAGGGCTCCACCAGCGATGCCGATACCTATACACTGCTGCCTGAAAAATATCGTGGCATGGATCGCTTTGCTGCACGTAAAGCCATTGTTGCCGATCTCGATGCGCTTGGACTGCTTGAGAGAATCGCCGATCACAAATTAATGGTCCCGCGTGGCGACCGCAGCGGTCAGGTTATTGAACCGTATCTCACCGACCAATGGTTTGTAAAAACAGCGCCGCTGGCCAAACCGGCTATTGAGGCGGTAGAAGATGGGCGAATTAAATTCATTCCGGAAAACTGGTCGAAAACCTACTTCGAATGGATGAATAACATTCAGGACTGGTGTATTTCGCGCCAACTGTGGTGGGGCCATCGGATTCCAGCTTGGTACGGCGAAGATGGCAGCATCTACGTTGCCCACAATGAATTGGAAGCCCGCGAGAAATACAACATACCGGCTACAGAGCAGCTTACTCAGGACCCAGACGTACTCGACACCTGGTTCTCGTCAGCGCTGTGGCCGTTCTCTACACTCGGTTGGCCGAACGACCCAAACGCACTTAAAACTTTTTATCCCGGCAACGTTTTGGTCACCGGTTTTGACATCATTTTCTTCTGGGTTGCACGCATGATCATGATGGGCATAAAGTTTGCTGGCGACGTGCCATTCCGTGAAGTGTATATTCACGGCTTGATCCGCGATCAAGATGGCCAGAAGATGTCGAAGTCAAAAGGCAATGTGCTGGACCCACTGGATCTGATCGATGGTATTAAATTGGAGCCGCTGGTGGAAAAACGCACCGGCGGTTTAATGCAGCCGGCATTACGCCCTAAAATTGAAAAATCCACCCGCCAGCAGTTTCCCAATGGTATTCCAGAATTCGGCACCGACGCATTGCGCTTTACCTTCGCAGCACTCGCTAGCAACGGTCGCGATGTCCGCTTTGATTTAAATCGTATTTCCGGCTATCGCAATTTCTGCAACAAAATTTGGAACGCAACGCGCTATGCGCTAATGAATACCGAGGGTAATGTCGACTGCGCTACCGGACAAACTATCGACCCCGCTAAACTCAGCCTACCTGACCGCTGGATTCTATCGCGACTCGGCAAAACCGTTGGCGAAGTGCAGCGGCACATCGAAGCCTATCGTCTCGACCTTGCCGCCAAAGACCTGTATGAATTCACTTGGAACGAGTACTGCGATTGGTACCTCGAGCTGTCGAAGCCCATTTTGCAGGACGACGAACTGTCAGAGAGCGAAAAAGCCCTCACCCGCAACACCCTAATCACGGTGCTCGAAGCATTACTGCGCTGCCTGCACCCGATTACGCCGTTCATTACCGAAGAAATCTGGCAAAAAGTTGCGCCTCTGGCTGGCAAATCGGGCCCTAGCATCATGTTGCAGCCCTATCCGAACAGCGCAGACTTCCCGCGCGACGAGCAGTCTGAAGAAGAGCTGCTCTGGATCAGAGAATTCGTACTCGGTTTACGGCAAATTCGTGGTGAGATGGATATTTCTCCGGGCAAACAGCTGAACGTATTAATGCAGGATGCTGCTGAGAAAGATCGCGAGCTGTTTCTCCGCCATGAAATCTATCTGAGCAAACTTGCTCGTCTGGAAAGCAGTCGATTTCTTGAGACCGGAGAAACTTCGCCGCCCAGCGCAACAGCTCTGCTTGGTGGCATGAAAATTCTGGTGCCAATGGCCGGTTTGATCGATGTTGAAGCGGAACGACTACGACTGAGCAAGGCCATGGAAAAAGTTACCGGGGAGCTGAAAAAGTTACAAGGCAGGCTAAGCAACGAAGCATTCGTTGCCAAAGCACCGCCTGCTGTCGTGGCTAAAGAGCGACAACGACAAAAAGAATTGGAACGTGAGATCAGCCAGCTGAATGATCAACTGGAGCTACTGATCACAATCGAATAATAGGAACACATCATGGTCACTGACCTTGCAAGCGCTAAAGCCGTTACCGATAAACTCGCAAATGAAGTTGGCCAGATCATCCTTGGCAAAGAACAGGAAATACAGCTGGCCTTAGCCTGCATTCTTGCCGGAGGACATCTGCTTATTGAAGATGTACCCGGCGTGGGCAAAACCCTAATGGCGCGCTCCTTAGCCCACAGTCTCGGCCTCAGCTTCAGTCGCATCCAATTTACCAGCGACCTGATGCCTGCCGATGTCATTGGCGTATCCATCTATCAGCAAAATGACAATCGCTTTGTCTTCCATAAAGGTTCAATTTTTGCGCAAATGGTGCTCGCTGATGAAGTAAATCGTGCCGCACCAAAATCGCAAAGCGCATTACTCGAGGCAATGGAAGAACAACAGGTCACTGTTGATGGAAAAAGCTGGGAACTGCCACAACCGTTTATCGTTATCGCCACACAGAATCCTACGCATCAAATTGGTACCTACCCATTGCCCGAATCACAACTCGATCGCTTTCTTATGCAGATCGGCCTGGGTTACCCGTCAGAACCTCTGGAACGAAAACTGCTCCGTGGTGATGACCGACGCGGAACACTAAAATCACTAAGACCTCAGATTAGCGGCGACGAACTGCCCGCGTTGCAACACGCCATTAAACTTGTTCAAGTCAGCGAAGCACTGCTCGACTATGCACAGGCGCTAACGCGCTATACGCGCGAGCACCCAGACTTTGAACTGGGCTTATCGCCACGTGCCAGCATTGACCTAGTCAACGCCGCCCGAGCCTGGGCACTCATTCAGGGCCATCTGGGTGTGCAACCCGAAGACCTGCAATCGGTCTTCGCTGCTGTTGCCGATCATCGGCTGCGTCTTAATTCTGCCACTGGCGCAATGCCCGGTCAGGCAGCAATGCAAGTGCTCACGGAAGTTGCCATACCCTGATGAAGGGGCCGGCAGAAACCCTGTGTGCAATTTCTGCCGGGATCCGGAATGCTCTGAGAGAGCGCAGCAACCAGTGGATACTAAAACGTCAGGGCATCGATGACGTATCGGTAACGCTTCATCGCCGCCGAACTTATATCCTGCCGACTCGCGCCGGAGCGTTTTTTGCAGTCGTTGTTCTTATGTTACTCATCGGCTCGCTAAATTACGCAAACAACATGGGCTTCGCGCTAACATTTCTACTTACCGGGGTCGGTCTTGTGGCCATGCATCACTGCCATAGAAATCTCGCCGGTCTCTGCATTAGCTTCAAACAAGCAAAACCTGTGTTTGCCGGAGACAAGGCTCAATTTGAATTTATTATCGACAACACGGACGCGCTCAGTCGCTCTCAAATTGGGGCCGGACTGAAAGAAGCTACTGCGGTCTGTGGTGACATTCGCGCTAAAAACCGGGCGATATTCGCACTGCCACTGGTAACCAGCAAGCGCGGCTGGATTACCTGCCCTCGGATCGAGCTAAGCACCACCTACCCACTGGGGCTATTTCGTGCCTGGGCCCCGGTGCATATGGATCTGCAGGCCCTCGTTTATCCGCGGCCGACGAATCGACTGCAAACTATTCTAAGCGCCAGCAGCGCACAGAGCCTGAGCGGTCTTAGCCTAATCGGTGAAGATGAGTTCTCTGGTTTACGTGAATACCGCAGCGGTGATTCTCTGCGCAATATTGCATGGAAGTCGGCAGCCAGCCTCGGCATTCTGCTCGTTAAAGAATACAAAGAGGGGGGACAAACGCCGCTGTGGATCGATTGGTCTCAACTGCCCTATCCAGAAACAGAAACTCGCCTTTGCGCAATGTGCCGGCTAGTGATTGATGCCGATGCTGAGCAACAGGTTTACGGGCTGCGTCTGCCCGGTGTGACTGTCTCTCCGGAAAAAGGCCACTCGCATTTGCATCATTGCTTGCGCGAACTTGCGATGTTCGCGCCGGCGAAACCAAGCCGCAGCTGATGGATAAACTACTGCCGTTGCATGAACCCAGTGCGCAGGACAGACGCATCCGCCTATTGTGGCTGCTCATTGCCGTTCTTTTCGTAAGTCTGCCACACCTGCTCCAAGTAAATATCTGGATCACGCTTATGCTGCTCGGCGTTAGCGCCTGGCGCTATGCACTCGAGTATCGTAACTGGAGCGTGCCATCTGTGTGGATCAAGGTGCCACTGGTGTTTGCCGCCCTGGCCGCCGTTGGTTTTACCTATCGCAGCATCACCGGCGTAGAGGCCGGCACAGGATTGTTGCTGGTGATGTTGGCGCTGAAGATTCTCGAAACTAAAACCGGACGGGACCTGATCGTCGTCTCAGCAATCTGCTGGTTCCTGATGTTTGCGGCATTTCTTCGTGAACAGCAGCTCTGGGCTATACCCTACATACTCTTTGGCATTAGCCTGTCAGTCGCCGCATTGATTCAGATCCACCGGGTTAGTGCAGTATTACCAGCGCGCCAAGTCATCACAAAAACTGCCGGAATCATCATTCAGGCGCTGCCCATCATGCTGGTACTGTTCTTTCTATTCCCGCGAATTCCGGCACCGTTCTGGGCGATGTCCACTGTTGGCTCTAGCGCGCAAACCGGGCTCAGCGATCAGCTGAATCCCGGCGATATCTCCAGCCTAAGCCGATCTGACAGTGTTGCGTTCCGGGTAAGGTTCAACGGTGCGATACCACCGGCGAGTGAGCGCTATTGGCGCGGCCCGGTGATGACTTACTTCAATGGCCGAGAATGGTCATGGGCTGATCGGGGTGAACCGATCCTTTCAGTGGAGGAGCTGTTGGTGGGTGGCACCTACTATGAATACGAACTGATGCTCGAGCCACACGGCAGAGAATGGTTGCTAGCATTAGAATCGCCAGTGCAATGGAGCCAAAACAAAGCCTATCTATCGGCAAACCTGCAGTTGATCAGTCAAATACCGGTACGACAGCGCATTGCCTATACGGCACGATCTTATCAATTTGTCCAAAAACAACTGCCTGATGTCGAACGGCACATTCAGGCCATGCGACATTTGCCGAGCGGAAGTAACCCGGAGACATTGGCGTTTGCACTAAAGCTCAGAAATGAATCGAGCAGTGACAGCGATTACCTGAATCGAATACTCGATATGTTCCGGCAACAGAATTTTTACTACACACTGCGGCCACCGCGCTTAGGTAACAACCCAGTAGACCAATTTTTGTTCGCTAGTCGTAGAGGGTTCTGTGAACACTATGCATCGGCCTTTGCGACACTCGCCCGCGCCGCAAATATTCCAGCGCGGGTGGTCACCGGGTATCTTGGTGGGGAACTGAACCCAATGAATAACGACCTGATCGTACGCCAATCCGATGCGCACGCCTGGACCGAGGTCTGGATAGACGGTAACTGGTTGCGCGTAGACCCGACTGCTGCGGTGGCTCCGCAGCGGATTGAACTGGGTCTGGACGAAGCACTATCCGCCAGCGATTTCGATTTCCGCCGCAACATGCGTAATACGCAACTATTTCGTCAGGCCATACTCAGTCTGGATGCTGTCAATGCCGCGTGGAATCGCTGGGTACTGGCTTTCGGCCCCGAAATGCAACAAGACTTATTGCGCAATGCAGGTTTCGACAAGCCGGATATGCGGGATCTGATTCTGCTCATGGCGATCAGCATCAGTCTGTTACTGGCTGCACTTGCGTATTACCTGCGCTTCGGCATCCGCAGCAAAAAAGACCCGCTGCTGCAAACCTACGAAACCTTCTGCAAGAAACTGGCCGATAGCGGCGTGATTCGCCACCGCAGCGAAGGCCCCGCAAGTTTCGCTGCTCGTGCCAGCCGACTCCGGCAAACCGATAGATCACATATTGAATCGATTACACAACTGTATATCCGGCTGCGCTATGAGTCCATTGGCAGCATTGTCCCAGCAGCAGAATTGCGACAATTAACCAAGCTCGTGAAAGCTTTTAAACCGACTTCAGATTAATCCTCAATCGGCACTTTGCGCAGCAGATATAACCCACCAAGAAATAAAACCAACACCGACAAAATGCCCAACCGCTGGCTGCCGGTTAACAGCGCAACAACGCCAGTGAGTGCCGGCCCTAGAATCGCTGCGAACTTACCAAGCATGTTGTAAAAACCAAAAAACTCGGCATGCCGACCATATGGAACGAGGCGAGCATACAGCGATCGACTCAGGCTCTGCACTCCGCCCTGCACCAAGCCAATCGTGAATGCCAGCGCATAAAAATGCCAGCTGAGAGTCACAAAAGGTGCCGCAAGAGTTACCAGAACATAAACCGTTAAAGCAATATAGATGCCTTTACGGGCGCCAATGCGGGCACCTAAAACCCCGAACGCAATCGCGGCAGGGAACCCGACATAGTTGGTTAATAGAATGGCAGAAATTAAATCGTCAGCTGCGAGGCCACGCGACAAACCATAGTCAACGGCCATCTTAATAATGGTGTAAACCCCATCGATATAGAGCCAATAAGCCAATAAGAACATCGCCAATGCACGATGATGACGGACATTACGTAACGTCGCTACAACCTGCCGCCAACTGGCCAGAAATGAAACACCTCGGAGTGGAGCTGAATCGGGGGCACGTTCCGGCACCCAAAGTAATAAAGGAATACTGAATACGCCCCACCAAATACCCACGGATAAAAACGACCAGCGCATGGCCTCTTCTGCTGTTGCAAGACCGAACCAATCCGGATTCATTACCATGAGCACATTCAATGTAAACAGTAATGCACCGCCCAAATAACCTAAAGCAAAACCGTAAGCCGACACGCGATCAAGCTCTGTGTCATCAGCAACATTGGTAAGCAGCGAGTCGTAAAATGAATTACCGCCAGCAAAGCCGGCGTACGCAAGCGCATACAGCACAATTGCAAATAACCACTCGCCTTGGGCGACCCAGAACAACGCCGCAGTCATGCTTATCCCAACTGCCGCAAACAATGCCACCATGCGCTTGCGACTGCCGCGACCATCGGCCATCACACCAAGCACCGGCGCAAATAATGCGACGATCAAACTGGCACCAGCATTAGTCCAACCCAGGCGAAATGTCGTGACTACAGATGCAGCATCATCATTCCAATAGCCCGACAACAGAATAGGAAAAAAGACGGTAACAACTGTTAATGAAAAAGCCGAGTTAGCCCAGTCGTATAAAGCCCAGCCAATAACTGTTTTACGTCCGTAAACCGGACTCATTAAACCACGAGCTCTTTTGCAAAAACCACCGCATCTTCGCGGCCACTTTTCGCCTGATAGTAATTTTTACGCAGGCCCACTTCATTAAACCCCGCACGGTAATATAGATGTTTTGCCGCATCGTTTGATTCACGAACCTCAAGGTACATTTGCCTAGCACCCAACTCACGTGCCATGTCGATCAATACATGCAACATATAGTCGCCATGACCCTTACCCTGCATTTCGGGCTCAATGCAAAGGTTTAATAAGTGCGCCTCACCCACTGCTGCCGACAGCATGCCATAGCCAAACAGCATGCCGTGACGCTCGAACACAATGCCGTGGTAACCAGAGGCTAAACAGTCGCGAAAGGTGTTTGCATACCAAGGGAATGCATAGGATCTGGATTCAATAACCGTAACCGCAGGAATATCCTCCAATGTCATACTGCGAATCTCCGGCAAAGATTCATTTCTTGCAGCACTCATTCAGACCGCCGGGGAGAGAGTACGCCGCGCCAGTTGCAGATCCTCCCACACACGCGCTTTCTCGCTGGGACGGCTCAAGAGATATCTTGGGTGATAGGTCACAATGAGGGGGGTATCCGCAGTGGCATGTCGATGCACCTGACCGCGCAGGGCCGTAACAGAAATATCGGTATCGACACCAGTGAGATAGCGTCCGGCTGTCAGACCAAGGGCCAGAATAAGGCTAGGCCGCACTAATGCAATCTCTGCTTCAAGATGTCCGGCGCAGCTATGCACCTCTGATGCCTCAGGCGGTCGCTGCTCAGCTGCCATGCACTTCGTCATATGAGTAATGTAAACCTGCGATCGATCGAATCCAATTGAGGCCAGCATACCGTTTAAGAGAGCGCCGCTCCGACCGGCAAAGGGCTGACCCGCTGCATCGTCAGCCGAAGAAGGCGCTTCGCCAACAATAAGGCAGGCCGCAGACTGACTGCCCGAACCAACGATCGCGCAAGTGCGGTCGGCATGCCGTGGGCATGCAATACAAGCCGACACCAAAGGTATTAAATCATTCCAAGTCGTCGCGGATGGTATAACCTGTTCGACTGGCTTCTGAGGCGCTACCGCCGATGCAGACGTGTGAAGCTGCGCTGCATTAAGCGCCAGCTCAGGGGCCGAGGGTTTCTGCGCAGACGCGCCCTCCGACTGAGATGTTACTGCTTGCGGCGAGGAAGGGCCCAGGCTCAGCTCAGCATCAAGCGCTTCAATCGTCTCACAGTCTGGCGATTGGCTGCGCAAACGCCATTCCCGAATACCCATTGCTCTGAGCACATCAGAACGGCGCGCATGGCTATGATCAGTCATACGCTGGCAGCCGCAGGTCAGGTCTGATCATGGTAATCATTGCCATCAGCTTCCGGATCGACCTCAACAATCTTTGCAGGCCGCATTTTTCGAAAGAGCCAGTAAACAGGACCTGAGATCGCAAAACTTGCTGCCAAGCAAAACAGCACCAACGGTGGATTCAGGGCGATAAGCACAAACACCATTGGCACGATGATGATATAGGTAAATGAAATCTGCTTACGTGTACCGATTTCTTTAAAGCTGTAATAGTCAAAACGCGACACCATTAAGGCGCCGGCTGCTGCCGTCACTAGAAACGCCAGCGTCAGCGATCCGCCTCCCGACCACCCAAGATCGGCGGCCAACCAAACAAAACTTGCCACCAAAGAGGCCGCTGGAGGGCTCGGTAAACCTTGAAAGAACTGTTTGCTGGTGCTTGCCGAGATCACATTAAATCGTGCTAAGCGCAGCGCTGCCGAAACCGTATAGGTAAATGCGGCAAGCCAGCCTAACTTGCCCCATATCGGGCCAGTCTCCACCAAACGCTCTATGCCCCACTGATAGACCACAATCGCCGGTGCCAAACCAAAAGCGATCATATCTGAAAGGCTGTCATACTCTTTACCAAAATCACTTTCCGTGCGCGTAAGCCGGGCAATCTTGCCATCCAGACCGTCAAAGATCTGCGCCACGAAAATCGCAATAGCCGCTTTATCGAAGTTACCGTCGATCGACGCAACAATGGCATAAAAACCCGCAAACAATGCGGCTGTAGTCATCAGATTCGGCAGCAGATAGGTTCCTTTGCTGCGAATCAGGCGTTTTTTATCAGATGTCTCGAGCATAATGTTTTTGACGCGGCCCATGCCGGCTATACCCCTAGGAGCGGAGAGTTTGCCATGTGAACCATCCAAATTCATCCAGTCCGCGTGGGTTTGGTCCGTGCGGGCGGCGACTTAAGTCTGTTTAATGGTTAGAATATTGACCGCTTACCCTTACTTATCAGTCATACAGCCCTATCATGCGCCTCTCAAACCTACCCGTCACTACTCTAAAAGAAGTTCCAGCTGATGCCGAAGTTATCAGCCATCGGCTGATGCTCCGCGCTGGATTAATTCGGAAACTCGCTTCCGGGCTATTTACATGGATGCCCTTGGGGCTGAAAGTTCTGCACAAAGTCGAGCAACTGGTGCGCAGTGAAATGGACCGCGCCGGTGCGCTGGAGATCCTCATGCCTGCCATTCAGCCTGCCGAATTGTGGGAGGAAACCGGCCGCTGGAATAAATACGGCTCACTGTTGTTGCGCATAAATGACCGGCACGGTCGTAATTTTTGCTTCGGCCCGACGCACGAAGAAGTGGTCACCGATGTCGCGCGTAAAGATCTGCGCAGCTACAAACAACTGCCAGTTACTTATTATCAGATTCAAACTAAATTCCGCGATGAAATTCGTCCTCGCTTCGGCTTAATGCGGGCACGCGAATTCATTATGAAAGATGCTTATTCATTCCATACCGATACTGAATCATTGGAACAAACCTACGACAGTATGGCAAAAGCCTATACCAATATTCTCAGCCGCATCGGTCTAGAATTCCGTCCTGTCGATGCTGCGGCTGGTGAAATCGGTGGGTCTAAATCCTGCGAGTTTCATGTGCTCGCTGATTCGGGCGAAGATGGTATTGCCTATTGCGACAACGACAACTTTGCAATGAATGTCGAACTCGCTCCTACATTCCCGCCAGAAGGCGCGCGCGCTGCTGCTACCGAAACTATGACCATTGTTAGCACCCCTGGCATGCGGACCATTGATGACATCACCGAGTTCCTCAAGATACACCCATCACGATGCCTGAAAACATTGCTGGTCGAAGCTGACGACGACAGCCTAATTGCCTTAATCGTTCGTGGTGATCATGAATTAAACGCGCTCAAAGCAGAGCAAATTGACGGTGTTAAAACGCCACTTACCATGGCCAACAGCGAGCAGATTCTGGCAGCAACGGGAACAGGCCCCGGGTTTGTCGGGCCGGTTGGTCTCGATCTGCCTATTTGGGTTGACCACAGCGCTGCTTTTGTAAGCGATTTTATCTGCGGAGGGAATGCAAGTGATGAGCACTGCGCTGGTGTGAACTGGGGCCGTGATCTGCCCGAACCCACCACCGCGGACCTGCGCAATGTGCAGGCCGGTGATCGCAGTCCCGGTGGTGGCACTATTGCCATCGCCCGCGGTATCGAAGTGGGTCACATCTTTCAGCTGGGTGACCAGTACAGCAAGAGCATGAATCTGAATGTGCTGGACCAAAACGGTAAGGCACTAACTCCCCTTATGGGTTGCTACGGTATCGGTATATCTCGTCTAGTCGCCGCAGCCATTGAGCAAAATAATGATGACAACGGCATCATCTGGCCGACGGCTATTAGTCCGTTCCCGGTCACTATCCTGGGCTTGAACTACACTCGTTCGCAGGTGGTAAAAGAGGCTGTAGACAATCTAGCTGAAGCGCTGAGCAAATCGGGTATCGAAGCTTTAATTGATGACCGTGACGCGCGTCCCGGCGTAAAATTCGCAGACTCTGATTTAATGGGCATACCGCATCGGCTAGTTGTCGGCGAGCGCGGGCTTAAGGAAGGTAAAATTGAGTACCGCCATCGTCGGGCCAGCGAAACCGAAGAGGTTGAGTTAACTAATGCTCTGGCATTTATTCAGGCAAAACTCGAAACGCATTAAGCTAGAAGCAATGCATCACAAAGTGCGCTGCTGCAGAGCACTGATACTGGTCTTCAGCAGTGTGCTCATGCCAGCGCAAATCGCCTATGCGCAAAACGATCCAGAGCTCACCCAGCTTCTGCTGGACGCAGTCAGCAATACCGATAGCTTTTCAGATCGATTTGATGCCGAAGTGTGGCTAAAAGACATGTCCGATCGTTTAATACTCACAGTTCCCGACCATGCGGAACGCATCGAAATTCTAACCCGTGTGCATCAGGAGGCAACCCGTGCCGAGCTGCCGCCGGAACTGGTGCTTGCAGTAATTGATATAGAAAGTCGGTTTGACCGTTTCGCTATTTCAACGGCTGGTGCGCGCGGCCTGATGCAGGTTATGCCGTTTTGGCTGGATGAACTTGAGCGCCCAGATGATAACCTGTTCGAAATCGACATTAATCTCCGGATGGGTTGCACTATACTCAAGCATTACATGGACAGAGAATCCGGCGATATGACGCGCGCACTCGCGCGCTACAATGGCAGCTACGGCGAAACTTGGTATTCAGAAAAAGTACTGGGGCGGCTGAGTAACAAATGGTTTCGCAATTAAATCTTTTGCAGAGCCACTGATGCTTAGATACGCAATACCGAAAACCCCGAAGCAGGCAATGCATTGCGCATGCTCTCATCACAGGGCAATTCTTCAACTTGATGAACAATTGCCAGCTTTGGGCCTTCATGCAACCACCGATGCAATGTTTCCAACGCAACGGGGTCGCCCACAGCAACTACCTCGACCGATCCATCAGGCCGGTTAAGGACCGAGCCCGACAAATTTAATTCAGTGGCCCGACGCGCTGTGCTTGACCTAAAAAAAACGCCCTGCACTTTTCCGAAGACCCTATAGCATTTTATCAATTGCATTGATGGACACCAATCATAAGCTGCTCTGCAAAAAAGGCCTCATTCAGCCTGTTTATTGTTGCGCATAAGAAACATTTCGCATAGCTTCAGCATACGTGAGTTAAACGCATATGTTGAAAGAACTGCCGATTACAGGGCCACGATCTTGCAGCACGCGTTTCGACCTTAACTTGAAGGAAGGCTAGAATATGCCACTAACAGCTGCCCGCTTCGAGCGCATTAAAGCAACCCACTAAACAATCAGGCATTACGACATGGACATCACGCTTTATCACAACCCGCATTGCTCAAAGTCACGCAAAACGCTGCAGTTACTGAAAGACAATGGCCACAAACCCATTGTTGTGGAATATTTAAAAACGCCCCCCGATGCTGCAACGCTTAAGCAGATTATTCTCGCCCTCGGAACTGATGCCAATGGCATTATGCGGACGGCCGAGGAAGAGTACAAAGCAGAACAAGACCAGTTTGATGTGCTGGACGAGACCGGCAAGATTGCATGGCTCTGCCGGCACCCCAAGGTCATCCAACGTCCGATTGTGGTCCACGGCAAGCGTGCTCGCATCGGTCGTCCTCCAGAAGACGTTCTGGATATCTTGTAAGGAATAAATGCCAAACCGAAAATTCTGTACACTAATGCCCAGACGCTTTCCGGCCCAGAACAATGAATCCGAAAATACGATCGGTAATGACCATCAAGAACTTACGGTTAACACTCTAAAATTAGGAATTGCAGCAATGGTCGATATTCTCGTTTTGTACTACTCACGCTCCGGCTCTACTGCTGAACTTGCGAAGCATATCGCCCGTGGCGTTAACTCCGTGGATACCTGTCAGGCACGGATAAGGACCGTGCCCTCGGTATCAACAGAAACAACAGCTAACGCACCACAGGTGCCGGAAAGTGGTGCAACCTATGCCACAATGAAAGACTTAAAGGAATGCGCCGGTTTAATCATGGGCAGTCCAACACGCTTCGGCAATATGGCTGCAGCATTAAAATACTTTCTCGACAGCACCGCGGCAGACTGGATGGCAGGCAGTCTTATCGGCAAACCTGCTGCTGTGTTTACTTCTACCAGCACCCTGCATGGTGGCCAGGAATCAACTCTGCTGAGCATGACTATTCCACTGCTGCATCATGGCATGCTGTTAGTCGGCGTCCCGTTCTCTGAGCAGGCAATCACCACCACTAACACTGGCGGAACACCTTATGGCGCAAGCCATGTTGCCCGCGAAAAAACCGATACCCATCTCAGCGATGAAGAAATCGCCGTCGCACAGGCGCTGGGTAAACGGGTCGCTAAAATCGCCGTTAAACTTCGGGCATAAGCTCAGCTCATAAAAAACGTAAGCGCTTCACAACCCTTAGCGGAAACTTCATATGACCCTGCTCTATCGTATCTCAGTTGCCCTGCTCTTCGCCCTGAGCACTGCAACCACGCTCTGGCTGCAAAGTGATGCCAGTAGTCAGCTTTGGCTTGTCATTTTGCTTGGAATTGCTATCCCAGCATTACTGCTACTGGGCGCGCTCCGGCGCATCCGCAACTGGGGTAACCTTATTGCACTCGCAATGATCTTTTATGCCACTCTCGGTGTAATGGATGTGATAGCAAGCTCAGGAGAGTTTCTTCTGGCTTTTGCAGTAGCCAGCATATCCATCAGCTTGTTCTTTGTCGCCATCTACGCCCAACGGGGATAAGCATAAGAAGGTGCTGCATCAAAAGCTTTTCTATTGCGTTGTGAGGCACTTTCTCCGTTCCGCTAGGCTGTCTTTCGTGCAAAAAAATATTAGCTCTGATCACCCAGCACCTCACGAACAAACGGCACCGTTAACTTCCGCTGAGCCGTTAATGCTTGTTTATCTAAGCGATCGAGCAACGCAAACAATACGCTGGGGCTGCGATTAACCCGGGTCAATAAGTAGCTCGCTGTTTCTTCCGGTAAATTCAAACCGCGCCATGCAGCCCGCTTCTGCAGAGCAAACACGCTGTCCTTATCGCTCAATGCATGCAGTCGAAAAGTAGCCCCGGAAGCCAGCCTCGACATCAGGTCACGCAGACTAAAACCCGCGCCGCCCGGAGCAACATTTGCAGCAACAACTAAGCGCCCGCCTGTCTGAAATAGCTCTTCGTACAATCGAAAGAGTGCCGCCTCCCAATCGTGGTTAGTAGCAATTGCCTGCACATCATCGACGCAAATAAGCTCCAGTTCGCCCATACCTTCAAGCATTCCTGGCTGCATCGTTGCATCGCCCAACGGCAAATATGCTGAGGAAACACCATTGATGCCGGCTTGAGCAATCAATGCCTGCAACAAATGCGATTTGCCTGCATCCTGATTACCCCATAGCCAAACTACGCCCTGCTCACCCTTTACCAAGCGCTGCAAGGCAAATACAGCGGCCGCATTTTCACCCGCATAGAAACTTTCAAACACGGCATAATCGGCAAGTTGCACATCGAGGGACAGCTGATGCATTGCTACCTGGCCCTTTCTTTGCCGCGGTTGGACAGAGCGCGGGCACCCCAGGTCCAAATGTAGTCGAGGCCGCTGATCAAACTACTGACAAACACCGACGTGCCTAAAATCAATAACCCCAATTCACCGGGCAAGCCAATGGCTTGTTGTGCCACTACACCGAGCACATAAATTAATTGCAAGAACGTATTCACCTTACTGATCCAGGTGGGGTTTGCATACACCTCGCCGATAAGCCATTGATAGGCAAACCCGCCGACAACAATTGCAATATCACGACCAATAACGACCGCCATTAGCCAAACCGGCACCAGGCCCAAGTCCGTCAATACCAGAAAGATCGCCACCAGCAAAAATTTATCGGCCAATGGGTCAAGAAAGCCACCCAGACGGCTAGTCCAGTTAAACCGTTTAGCCAGATAACCATCCAGGGCATCTGAAGCGGCCGCTAGCGAGGCCAGCAATAAGGCCAAAGCAAAACGCTCATCGAGCAGTAAATACAAAATAGGCGCGATCAGCAGCACCCGAATAGCACAGATCCAGTTTGGAATTTGACGAGCTTGAAACAGATTGGCAAACAACATAATCGGTAAAATTATTCCTTACTCAATGGTGTACACCAGTCCATCGGCGACCCTGTAGCTGTCTAGGGTTGCAGCGCTACCCGCTGGGGCAACCTCAGCGCTCCCCCCAGCCCATTCATACAATACCCCGCCCTGACTGATATCGCGGTTGAGTCTTTCACTGTCGCTTCTGGCAGCAATAGAAAACTCGACCGCACCGGCCACGACACGGGAGACGTGAACCCGCTCAACAATAGACAGTCCCCGCAGATAATCGAGCACTCGCGCATAGTCATCTAACGTATTAATCCCTCGCACTGTAACTGTAATGGCATCGGCGGCGGCAGCAAACGTGGCAAGCTGCTGCCCGAGCATATCAGCGGCAACTCTCGGACCATCGCCTAGCTCACCAACCCACTCAGCACCCTCGCTCCCCGCAACAAACATCGACCAGCGCACCTTAGGCACCTTTGCACCTGACAGTCGAAGCCGGCCAATCAAAACAACATTAGCTGAATATCGCGCAGATGCCGCCAACATGATGTCACCAAAACCACCCCAAACATCGGCAAATGAAACCTGAACTAAATCCTCACCGTCCATTAAAGGCAGTATTAATGGCAACCCGCGCTTATCAGCTGATTCGTACAATGCCTGTCTATAGCTGTCAGCGATAGCGACATTATTACCAAACAGCCCTCCAGCAGCGCCCAGCACACTGCGTCTGCCCCCTCCTTCGTCAACAGCCAACCAAACAACAATCGCTGGACGCTCAGCGCTCCAGACCGGAAGCTCAGCTGCATCCAGCTCGCGCCTTAGCACCAGCTGATCGAAAGTCACACTAATCTGGCCATTTTCGAGCATCCGGTACTGCTGGATAAAAGCACCCGCATTAGAAAACCGTGCAGCCTGCTCAGCTGGGAGGTTCTCCTGACCGGTCACCTTCACCAGAACTTCGGCCAAAGCCGCTGAAAATGCCCGAGCACGGGCGCTGCTGCTGCTATCGGCAAGCTCCACATTGGCTGTGTACAAGCCATCTACATGAGCGGCTTGCGCCAGTCCGCCACACCAAAAGGTGACCGCAAAGACGGCAAATAAAGTTAGCTGTTTCAAAGAAATTTTCATCATTCTGTCTGCACTCACGGTATTATAGCCTCGCACTTCGCCTCTGCGGAGTAGCTTCGCACAAACAAGAGATAAGAATGAGCCAAAAAAAACCCGTAACCTATCGAGATGCAGGTGTTGATATCGATGCCGGTAACGAACTCATCGACCGCATCAAACCTCTGGTAAAAGCAACCCATCGTCCCGGTGTACTCGGCGGTATCGGTGGCTTTGGTGGATTGTTTGAGCTGGATACCGAGCGCTACCGCCAGCCTGTTTTGGTGGCTGGAGCCGATGGTGTTGGCACCAAGCTCCGCCTGGCCATAGATCTGGGTCTGCACGATACTGTCGGCATCGACTTAGTCGCCATGTGCGCTAATGATGTATTGGCTCAGGGTGCCGAACCTCTGTTCTTCCTCGATTACTATGGCTGCGGCAAGCTCGATAATAATGTTGCCAGCAATGTTATCGCCGGTATCGCCGAAGGGTGTAAACGCGCCGGAGCAGCACTTCTGGGTGGCGAAACAGCCGAACTGCCGGGCATGTACCCCGAGGGCGACTATGATTTGGCGGGTTTCTGTCTTGCTGTGGTCGAAAAAGCTGCCATTATCGACGGCAGCACCATCTCCGCCGGTGATTCACTCATCGGCTTAGAATCTTCGGGTCCGCATTCCAACGGCTATTCTCTGATCCGAAAAGTGCTCGACAATACCAGCATCATGCCGGACAGCCCTTGGCAAAACACAAGCATAGGCAGGCACCTTCTTGAGCCCACCCGAATTTACGTCAAGCCTGTACTAGCGCTCATTGAACAGATGCCAGTTAAAGGTATTGCTCATATTACCGGCGGTGGTCTGGCCGAGAATCTGGAGCGAATTCTGCCGGCGGATGTCGATGCCGGTGTTGATACCGCCGCATGGCAACGACCTGAAATATTCAAATGGCTGCAAAAGGAAGGCGGCATTCCCGAGACTGAGATGCAACGGACCTTCAACTGCGGTATTGGCATGGTACTGGTAGTCGATAAAAATCAGGCTGCTGCTGCGGTCGCCCTGCTGAATGATGCCGGCGAATCGGCAAAAATTATCGGCAGTATCAGCGATGGCAGTGGTGGGGTGCATCTGGAACCATGATGCGCTCGGTTGTCATGGTGTCAGGCAGCGGCACAAACCTGCAAGCCATTCTTGATGCACAGATTGCTGATTTAGAAATTGTTGCCGTCGTAAGCGATAATCCCGAGGCCTATGGACTCCAGCGTGCCATTGATGCGGGTATAACGGCAATCACCGTCGACTACCAATCATTTGCAAAGCGCAGTGATTTCGATGATGCGCTCTACGCTGCTATAGAACAGATTAAACCCGACCTGATTGTACTCGCTGGCTTTATGAGGATTCTGGCCGGAGATCTGGTCAACCGCTATGACGGTCGCATGATCAATATCCACCCCTCTTTACTGCCCGCCTACCCAGGCCTCAACACGCATCAACGAGCCATCGATGCCGGCGAACAGTGGCATGGAACCACTGTGCATTTTGTCATACCAAAACTCGATGCCGGTCCCTCTATAGTGCAATATCAAGTGGCCATTCGTCCTAGCGACACGGCCGAGTCACTTGCCGATCGGGTACGTATTGGTGAATACCTAATCTACCCGCAAGCCATTGCAATGCTCACGAGCGGTCAACTGAAATTGGAAAACAACGTTGTATACAACAACGGCCAAGAGCTTGCAGCGCCTGAGGTACTCCATGAGCAGGAAAACAACTAGTTTAGTCATCCGAAACATTTTGGCCGCGGCGTCACTTATGGCAATCACTGCGTCCGGCGGTGCAAATGGCGCGCCCAACCCTGTCGCAAACATCGACCCCCAGCCCGCGCTTCAAGCCACGACTTTATGTCCCTTCGAACTTCGCTATCAACTTAAGGCCTTTGGTTTGTCGGGCCAAGGTGTTATCGAACTGCAAACCACAAATACTGCCGGCCAGTATCTGCTCAGCAGTCGCACCGAGGCAACCGGACTAGCCAGTCTAATCCGACCCAACGCAGCCATTGAAAGCAGCCGGTTTACCATGGATGGAGACACAATCCGCGTTGACGAGTACAATTTTAACGCCGGCAGCGGCGACAAACTGGAAGATAGCCATGCCAGTTTCGATTGGAATGCTGGCATCGCGCACAGTAACCATCAGGAAGAACTTGCAGACGTCAGACTAATCCCAGGCATGCTCGATCGCATGAGTGCGGACCTGCAGGTGACCCTAGATTTGCAGGCCGGCAAGCAGCCAAGCACCTACACAATGATTCACCGCAACGCCGCCAAAACCTATGAGTTTACGTATCAGGGTGAGGAAACCGTAAAAACTCCGGCCGGAACATTCAACACCATCAAGTATTTACGGCAACGCCCGGGATCGAGCCGGTCAGCCTACATCTGGTATGCGCCCGAGGTAAATTTTCAAGCAGTAAAAGTAATCCAGTTAAAAAATGGCAAAAAACGGGCGACCTTGCTGTTGTTGAGCTACCGGCTCTGAAGCGACTTACGCCTTAGGCAAAGTAACGCCAGTCTGACCTTGGTATTTGCCACCGCGATCAGCATAGGACACTTCGCAGATCTCATCTGACTCAAAGAACAGCATTTGAGCGACACCCTCATTCGCATATATTTTTGCTGGCAATGTGGTGGTATTGGAAAACTCCAAAGTCACATGACCTTCCCATTCAGGCTCGAGCGGAGTGACATTAACGATAATTCCACATCGAGCATAGGTAGACTTGCCCAAGCATATTGTGAGCACGCTGCGCGGAATGCGGAAATACTCAACGGTGCGGGCAAGTGCAAATGAGTTAGGTGGTATCACACAAACATCGCTTTCCACACTCACGAAACTTTCGGAAGCAAAGTTTTTTGGATCAACCACAGCAGAATTAATATTAGTAAATACTTTAAAGTCAGCGGCACAACGAACGTCATAGCCGTAGCTTGATGTGCCATAGGAAATAATAGGTCCGGCGTCGTTTCGACGAACCTGGGTCGGCTCAAACGGTTCTATCATGCTATGTTCTTCTGACATACGCCTGATCCAGCGATCAGCTTTAATGGACATGCCTGCTCCTAGTTAAATGTATGACCGCGCTACTCAACTACGATCTTGGGAAATGACTTTTTATAATCTTTTTTACGCAGCGACAAGCCTGCTGCCATGTTTCGCGCAATATTAGTGAACTCACAAGCGGCGGGGCCCTCCGGATCAGCCACCACACTGGGGTTACCCTCATCCGCCCGCAGCCGAATAGATGCGTTTAACGCTAACTGCCCCAGCAATGGCAAATTATATTTATCGGCCATATCGGCACCGCCCCCATCACCAAACAATGCGGTCTCTTCATTGCAATGCGGACAGACAAATGTGCTCATATTCTCGACAACCCCGAGCACATGCACATTCACTTTTTCAAACATCTTGTAGCCCTTGAGTGCATCAAGCAGCGCAATATCCTGAGGCGTCGTCACAATAACCGCACCGGCCACCGGAATTTTCTGACTTAGGGTAAGCTGAATATCCCCGGTACCCGGAGGCATATCGACGATCAAATAGTCAAGATCCGGCCAGCGTGTTTGAAAAGTCAGCTGACTGAGCGCCTGCGTGACCATCGGCCCACGCCAAACAGCGGGCTGCTCCTCATCAAAAAGGTTGCCGGCTGAAATCATGCTGATGCCATAGCATTGCAACGGCTCAAAGCTCTTACCGTCCTTGCTCACCGGCTGCTGACCCGCAGACCCGAGCATACGCGCCTGACTGGGGCCATATATATCCGCATCCAAAATACCGACACGGGCCCCATCGGCATGCAGCGCGAGAGCCAGATTAACGGCTACCGTGGACTTGCCAACGCCGCCTTTGCCGGAAGCTACAGCAATCACGTTCTTTACGCCTTCAAGAGGCGTCAGCGTACCTTGCACTGTATGACCAACCACCTCGCTGCTAATACTGACAGTTGCCGGGTTTCCGGTTTCCGCTCGCACTGCGGCAGCCAAATCAGCCTCAATGCGTGACTGGTCTGCACCAAGATAGAACCCAAGTTTCAAGGCAATCTTAAGTCCGGTGCCATCTGCACTAGACTCATAAACAGCGCCGGCGGACAGCAGATTACGCCCGAGAAACGGCACCTCTATAGCAGACAGGGCTTTTTCTATGTAATTATCGGATGTTGTTGGCATAATTCGTGACACACTTAACAGAATGCATTGTGGCTAAAGCGCGACATTGTAACTCATGATGAGTCATGCTTTTCCTCTGGAATGAGTGGTGAGGCAAATCTCTGTTTTTTGCGCAGATGCGCGCTAGCTAACAAGGCCCTTAGGTCAGAATACTTTAGAGTGTAATGAAGCTTTTCAGCGCATTAAAAGCCGAAAAAAACCTGTCCCGTTTACTAGAAGAACGGGATTGCCAAACGGTTGTTGCTAAAAAAGCCCTACTAGCACTCACAGGCCTTGGACAAAGTGCCGTGCCAGTCATCATCGAATCTCTGGCCAACGCTAACAAAAAACAGACCATGGCTCTAGTTAATGTGCTTGCTGACCTATTAGATGAGCGCAGCTTTCCGCTGTTTGCCGCAGGCTTGAAGCATGCTGATCGCAGTTGCGCCTCGGGGGTAGCAGCGGCAATGTCTGCCTCGCAGAACTTCAGTCCTGATCGTCTTATCGCACTAGTCGGCGAAGATGATGTGCCTATAGCACTCATGTCTGATATTTTGCGTGCGCATGTTGAACGGTTGAATATACGCGGCTTGTTAGCGCGCGCCTATCAACTCGACCGTCAGAACCAGCTTGCTGCCTTTAAGTTGATTCGTGAGTTTGTAACGCTTGACCTGCTGCCTGAGCTTATCGCTCGCATTGATGGTGGGGATCGCCTCGTCAGAGTTGCGCTGACGGGTATTATCTCCAAATTCAAGCGCCCGGAAGTTGCCAAGGTGCTGGAGAGCCTGCTTAAGGACAACGATCGCGATGTGCGCCAGGTAGCTGTTGAAGGCTTGTTGCAGTTTAATAAAATTCAAGATATTAAAGTTGTGTGTGCCATGCTATGCGATCCCGATTTTGGAGTACAAAGCAAAGCGGTAGAGCTTCTAGTACAACTGAAAGACCCAGGGACAATTCCGCATCTCGTGGACGCTCTAAAAGATGAGTCCGAATACACCCGGCGTTCCGCGGTCGAAGTACTCAATGAGCTCGCCGATGCTGACAGCATCAAATACCTGCTCAATGCCATTGGTGATAATGATTGGTGGGTTCGCTCCCGCGCCTGTGATGCGCTAGCGGCTATCGGCGGCCCCAAAGTCAGCAATGCAGCACTGCTTTTGATTCGAGACGAAGATGAGAATATACGACGATCCGCAATCGAAATTCTCAACCAGACACGCGATGAACGCGCAGTAGCGCATCTGATAGCAGCCACCAAAGATACAGACTGGTGGGTTCGCGAACGGGCTGCCGACGCATTGGGTGATATTGGCAGTAGCGAAGCCATGCCTGCATTGATCGAAATGATCGCCGCAGATGACAAGTCAGTCCCAGCCGCGCTTCGGGCTCTGGCAAAAGTAGGGGATGAACGCATCGTGCACAAAATTATGCCCCTCACCAAGCACGAAGAAAATGAGGTGCGTATAGAAGCTATAAAAACGTTATCGATGGTCACATCCGAACAAACTAAAGAAGATGTGAAAACCAGAATCACCGCCTCTGCAAAGGGTCGCGACCAATCAGTCAAGCAGGCGGCTAGCGAAGCTCTGGCGCACATCGAACATCGGATTAGCGACAGCATTATTGGCCTTAGTTCCCGCAATCACAGGCTTTTGGACACTGGACAATCTCTGTCTAACAATGACATGTCCGCGGCGACAACATTACTGCCAATTGTCACTGCAGACAATCGCTTCAATATTGATGAACTCGAAGCCAACGACATGATAGAGGGTCGATATCGCTATATCGAAAAAGTCGGTAAGGGCGCATTCGGTACAGTGTTGCTAGTCGAAGATACCGTCGTAAACGAGCAGCTCATTCTGAAGTTCCTAAACACAGCTATCAGCACAGATGACGAAATGATGAACCGTTTTGTCCATGAACTGAGGTTTTCCAGAAAAATTACGCATAATAATGTTATTCGTATTTATGACTTCCTGAAACTTGGCGGCAACTATGCAATATCCATGGAGTACTTCCCGTCGCATACGTTGGGCGCTGAAATCAAGAAACAAAAACCGATGCCTCTGGGAAAGGCGCTAAGCTGGGTCCAGGATATCGCTCTGGGTATGGCCGAAGCGCATCAAGCCGGTGTGGTGCATCGCGACCTAAAACCCGCTAACCTGTTGATTAACGATGATGGGCTACTAAAGATCGTTGACTTTGGTGTCGCCGCGGCCGCAGGTCCAGATTCCAACGACGCACAGCTAACTAAAACCGGCTATGTAATAGGCTCACCCAAGTACATGGCACCTGAACAGATTCTCGGCAAAAAAGTTGGTCATCATGCTGATATCTACAGTCTCGGCGTGGTCATGTACGAAATGCTGACCGGCAGGCCACCATACAGCGAAGGCGACCATATGGCAGTTATGTATCAGCATGTTCAGGGTAACTGCACGCCATGCGAAGAACTGAATACGAATATTCCCGAAAGTATTGCGGCTATCGTGCGAAAAGCCATGTCGATTGAAGTCAAAGACCGCTATGATTCAATGGATGAGCTGGCGAGAGCCTTGGATGACCTAAAAAACCAATCAGGCTGAACAGAGTCTGCACTGAGGTAAATACATGGCTCGTATTGATGCATTCTTAAAGCTTGGTCTTTCGCAAGGCTGCTCTGATGTGCACCTTGCCGTTGGTATCCCCCCCATGCTGCGCATGCACGGTGAGCTCCGACCAATCAAATTCCGCGAACTTAGTGCGCCTGAACTTGAGGGCTATATCGATGAGATTCTCTCCAAAAACCAAAAAGACGTATTCAATAAGGGGCAGGATGTCGACTTCTCGTATGTCTCTGAAGAGAGCGGTCGGTTTCGCGTTAATCTTTACCGAAAAGCCACCGGCGTAGGGGCAACGTTCCGGTTTATCCCAACCGAAGTCCCAACGCTCAAAAAGCTCGACCTACCACCCATTATTGAAAAATTGTGCAGTTATCACCAGGGGATGGTGCTGGTAACAGGCTCAACCGGTACCGGAAAGTCCACAACGCTTGCGGCAATGCTGCACCACATGAATCAGCATCGCAGACTCAATATCATTACGCTCGAGGACCCTATTGAGTTCGTGCATGTGCCTGATAAAAGTCAAATTATTCAGCGCGAACTCGGTACGCATGTGACATCGTTCGCCGATGGCATTCGTTCATCATTGCGCGAAGATCCCGACGTCGTTCTGGTTGGCGAGTTGCGTGATGCCGATACCATATCGATGGCTATGACCGCGGCAGAAACCGGGCATCTGGTGCTTGGCACTCTGCATACCATCGGAGCCGTAAAAACCCTCGATCGGATTATCGACGCACTCCCGGGCGCCCAGCGCGAACAGACAAAGAGCTTTCTGGCACAAAGTCTAAAAGCAGTACTCACACAGAATCTCATCAAAACGCCCGATGGTCGTAGCCGCACCGCTGTGATGGAGATCATGATTAACACTCGAGCGATCTCAAATCTCATTATGACCGACCAGAGTCACCAGATACCGTCACAGCTGCAAATGGGACAAAACCAAGGTATGCAGCTAATGGATCAGGCCCTCTTAAGCGCCATTCAGGAACAGCGTGCCGACCCAGACGACGCATTTAAGTACGCGCATGATAAAGAACTGTTCGAGCGATTCGTTACCAATACCGGTGTACTGAACGCTAAGTAAGTCGGCCGCAAAGATTCTTCAGGAAGTATTTATGAGCAACCAGATTGACCAATACCTGCGACAACTCATCGCCAATGATGGCTCCGACCTGCATCTTATTGCCGGCCAGCCACCGCGCACACGGGTATATGGTGAAATCCGGCCAATTGAGAACGATATTCTCGCTCCGGATCGTGCACGCGACATGTTTCTTGAAATTATGGATGACAAAGCGCGCCATGAATTTGACCAAAGGGATGCTGCTGACTTTGCCTACCACATTGAAGGTCTGGCGCGGTTCCGCGTGAATATCATGCGGCATTTGGGCGGAATGGGTGCGGTACTCCGGGCCATTCCGGCTAATGCCCGCTCGCTCAGTGAACTGAACATGCCCGCTGCAGTCACGCGGCTGAGTAACGAATCGCAAGGCCTCATTCTGGTCACTGGAAAAACCGGGTCCGGTAAATCCACCACTCTAGCCGCGATGATCGATGCCATTAATGACAGGATGCATGGCCATATCCTAACTATTGAAGATCCTATTGAGTTTGTTCATGCACGAAAAAACTGCCTCGTGAGCCAGCGAGAGATTGGTCAACACACGGGCAGCTTTGGCGATGCATTGCACTCTGCTCTGCGTGAAGACCCTGACGTCATTCTAGTGGGTGAGATGCGTGACCTTGAAACCATCAGTATTGCAGTAACTGCTGCCGAGATGGGTATTCTGGTTATGGGTACACTGCATACCAACGGCGCAGCGCAAACGGTTGACCGTATCGTCAATGTGTTTCCTACGGATAAGCAATCTCACGTTCGAACTATGTTATCGACATCGTTACGCGGTGTTATTTCGCAACAACTGGTACCACGAAAAGACGGCAAAGGCTTGGCAGCCGCGCTTGAAGTTCTGATTAATAACTCTGCAACCGCTAACCTGATTCGGCAGGGAAAACTTGACCAACTCGAGACGGCAATGCAATCTGGCCGCCGCTCTGGTATGTGCACCATGGACAGCACGCTAAAAGACCTTATGGACAAGGGCACAATCAGTGGTCAATCCGCCTATCAGTCCGCAAATGATAAATCGAAGTTTGAGCTGGTAAAGGACCAGACCTAGGGACAACTCTGCCATCTGGGTCAGACACCCGGTTAGCCGAGCCCATTTCAGTGCGCATTGGTGGAGCAATTCTAAGCCTGCGGCGCTAGAATACGCCCCATGCCTAACTCCATAAGCACAGATTCAGCCCAACCCCAGCGCAAGATACTTGTGACGGGTGCTCTGCCCTATGCCAATGGCGCCATCCACCTCGGCCACTTGGTCGAGTATATACAGGCCGACATATGGGTACGATTTCAAAAACTGATTGGTAATGAGTGCACCTACGTCTGCGCGAGTGATGCTCATGGAACACCTATTATGCTGCGAGCTCGTGATGAGGGCATAGCCCCCGAGAACCTGGTCGAACGTTATCGCAAAGAACACTCTGCCGATTTCGCAGCGTTTCACATTGAATTCGATAACTTCCATAGCACCCATTCTGAAGAAAACCGCGAGCTTGTGGAGCAGGTCTATGGGCGGCTTCGAGCCAAGAGCCTGATTGCATCGAGAACGATTGAGCAAGCATATGACGACGATGCAAAGATGTTTTTGCCCGATCGTTTTGTCCGCGGCACGTGCCCTTCGTGTGGCGCCGAAGATCAATACGGCGATAGTTGCGAACAGTGCGGTTCAACCTATAACCCAACCGAGCTTATCGATGCACGCTCGATTATATCGGGCACAGCGCCCGTGCAAAAAGCGTCGGAACATTTCTTTTTTAAGCTCAGTGAGTTTGAACAAATGCTGCGGGAATGGACCAGCAGCGGCGTAATCGACGATGGCGTTGCCAAAAAACTTGGTGAGTGGTTCGAGACCGGCCTAAAAGATTGGGATATTTCTCGCGATGAGCCTTATTTCGGCTTCCGCATTCCAGATACTGATAACAAATACTTCTATGTGTGGCTGGATGCACCCATAGGCTATTTAGCCAGCTTTAAGAACCTCTGCGATCGCCGGGCCGAGCTTAATTTCGACGAATACTTCGCTGAACAGTCCGATACCGAGCTGTATCACTTTATCGGTAAGGATATTGTGTATTTTCACACACTATTCTGGCCGGCAGTGCTCGAAGCGGCGGCGATCCGAAAACCCAGTGGCGTATTCATTCATGGCTTCTTAACTGTCAATGGCCAAAAAATGTCGAAGTCACGAGGCACGTTTATATCGGCGCAAACCTTCGTCGATCATCTCGATCCAGAAACGCTGCGTTACTACTACGCGAGCAAATTGGGCAGCAATGTCGACGATATCGATTTAAATCTCGAGGATTTCGTCACTCGTAACAACACCGATTTGGTGAACAAACTAGTAAACATTGCCAGTCGCTGTGCCGGCTTCATTGCGAAAGGCCACCAAGGCAGACTCGCCCCAAAAATCGAAAACCAAGCGCTGTTCGACAGTTTCGTTAACGCCGGCGATAACATTGCCCAGCTCTATGAGCAACGCAACTTCTCGAAGGCAATGCGGGAAATTATGGCACTTGCTGATCAAGCCAACCGCTATATTGATGAGCGCAAGCCATGGGTACTGGCCAAACAGCCTGATAGCGCTGATGACGTTCAGCAGGTTTGTACAATGGGTATTAATTTATTCCGGATTCTAATGATTTATCTGAAGCCTGTACTGCCCGTTATGAGCCACACAGCAGAAGAATTTCTCTGCGCTCCGATACAACACTGGGACGACAGAAAAACGCCTTTACTCAATACCACAATCCATTCCTATCAGGCGTTGATGACGCGCATCGATAAAAAGGCAGTAAATAAGATGATTGAAGCATCAGTAACAAATTCATCTCCGGCAAAAGTAGAAACAACAGAGGCTGGCACCAACCACATCAGTATTGATGACTTTTTAAAAGTTGATTTACGGATTGTGGATATTATTGCGGCCGATCACGTTGATGGTGCCGACAGCCTGATCCAAATTACGGTATCGCTGGGCGAAGAAAGCCGTAGCGTATTTGCCGGCATTAAAGCTGCGTACGACCCGGCTCAGTTGATCGGCAAGCAAGCGGTACTGGTGGCGAACCTGAAGCCACGAAAAATGAAATTCGGTGTTTCTGAAGGGATGCTTCTGGCGGCGGGTCCGGGCGGTGAGGACATTTATCTAATAGCACCGGACAACGGCGCTAAAGCCGGCATGCAGGTGCGCTAACACCGGTGCCCGACAGATCTCCGGGCAGGAGGATCACGTGACAGAGTTCATCCTGATCATTATCGGTACAGTACTGGTCAATAACTTGGTTTTGACGCGTTTTTTGGGGCTCTGTCCCTTTGTCGGAGCAACCACCAGTATCGAATCTGCTTTCGGCATGTCGGCGGCAACCACCTTTGTGCTCACCCTCGCATCAGCACTTGCATGGATGGTTAACACCTGGCTGTTGCAACCCTTCGGGCTCGAATACCTCCGGCTTATATGTTTTATTCTGGTGATTGCCGCAACTGTGCAATTTACCGAGATATTTATTCGCAGCACACAACCAATGTTGCATCAGATGCTGGGCATTTTTTTACCGCTCATCACCACAAATTGCGCTGTACTGGGCGTCGCCTTGTTAATCACTCAGGAGCAGCAAAGCTTTATTGAAGCCATCGTCTACGGACTCGGCGGCGGGCTGGGTTTTGCGCTGGTTATTATTCTATTTGCGGCGCTGCGCGAGCGCTTACAGGCTGCTGACGTACCGCTTCCATTTCGCGGCAGTGCTATTGCGCTGGTCACAGCAGGTTTTATGGCCCTGGCCTTTATGGGCTTTGCCGGTTTGGCGGGGAGCTAGTTGTGCCAATAGCCTCTGCACTGATCATTCTTCTTGCCGCCGCAATCGGCGCCATTCTGGTTTACAGCCGCAAACGCTACGCGCCGGATGAAGTTACCGCGGTGGACACAATTAATGCTCTGCTGCCACAAACCCAGTGTGCACAATGCGGGTATCCCGGCTGCCGCCCCTATGCAGAAGCGCTTGTGAATACTGATGAAGACATCAATCTTTGCCCGCCAGGGGGCGAAGCCACGCAAAAGGCACTGGCCAAACTTCTGGGTAAAACGACAGGGGCTCTCGCCAGCAGCGATCCATGGGCCGTTGCGGTTATCGAAGAAGCCGACTGTATTGGTTGCGCACTGTGTATTCCCGCATGCCCAGTCGATGCAATCATCGGCGCCAATACCTACACCCATACGGTTATAGAGACAGAATGCACCGGCTGCGAACTTTGTATTTCTGCCTGCCCGGTGGATTGCATCAGCATGATTCATAGCACTCAGGCACCATTCAAAATCACTGCTCCGGCTAAGCCCGGAGTAAAGTCATGAGCGGGCCACAGCTTATTCATGCCCAAAATGACTGGGGCCTAAAATTACCCTCAGGGAAAGGTGAAAATCCTTTGCCCGCAGCCACCGAAATTTCAGCGCCTGAAGAGCTCACCGTGCTTCTTAAGCAAAGCCCCGGTGGCCTATCAAAACCCATGGTTCAGATTGGCCAGAAGGTTTTTAAGGGCCAAAAAATTGCTGCTCCTGCTAAAAATACCTTCGGCAGTTTTCTGCATGCGCCAGTATCAGGAACCGTTACCAGCATTATTGAAGTCAACGACTCTGAGCATATAAAACGCGCCATCATTCTTGCCAATGACGGGCTTGACACTGTGCATGACGATTGCACCCCGATAAGCAATCCGTTTCAGCGTTCACCCCAGTTTATCCGTCAGCGTATTGCTGAGGGTGGTATTGTCGGGCTTGGCGGGGCACTCTTTCCTACCGCCATAAAACTCAACCCGGCGCCCGGTATCAAGACGCTCCTGATTAATGGCGTTGAGTGCGAACCCTACATCAATTGTGATAACCAGCTACTGCAACAATACCCCGAAAGAGTGCTCAGTGGCACCCAACTCATGTTGCATGTGCTGGGCGCTGAAGAAGCCGTCATTGCTATCGAACAAGATATGGTGCATGCCCTTGTCAGTATGCAGGCCGCTACTGATACCTTAAATGATCCGCGAATTCGCGTGGTGAGTGTGCCAGATGTTTACCCGGCCGGCGGAGAACGGCAACTGATCGAAATTATTACCGGTTCACAAGTGCCACATGGCGGATTGCCCGCCGATCTTGGTGTGATCTGTCAAAATGTCGGCACCGCAGCGGCTGTTGATCAGTGGATTAATGCTGGCGAACCACTAATAAGTCGAATGGTTACCGTGTGCGGCAATGCAACCACCGCTTCAGAAAACTGTGTGGTTCGGATCGGAACCCCGATAGCAGCGATCATCAGCACGTTGCAAGCCAAGGATGTGTCTCGGGTCATAATCGGTGGTTCAATGATGGGGGTCACAGCACACAGCGTCACTGAACCCATCAGCAAGGCCAGTAATTGCATTATCCTGAGCAACGGTGAACATTTTTCGCCGGCACCGGAAGAGATGCCCTGCATCCGCTGTGGTGATTGTGTTCCGGTGTGTCCAGCAGGCATTAACCCGCAACTTTTACTCGAAAGCATGAGCACCACCAATACCCGACAAAGCGAAGCGCTAGGGGCGCTGGACTGCATCGATTGCGGCTGCTGCGACTATGTTTGCCCCAGCGGCATCGATCTCACCGCACGCTTTAAAATCGCCAAGCAAACCATTTGGGAGCAACATCTCCTCGCTATGCGGGCAGAACGATCACAGCAGCGCTTTGCAGACCATGAGAGGCGATCGCTAACGGCCTCCAACAAGGAGCGGGCAACTCTTGATGCGCAGACTGCTGCATTTCATGATTTACACACCAATAGCAAGGGTGCTCTCGATGACATGCTCAAACGACTAAACAGTTCCACGCCAGACGATGCGGCGTTAAAAGATACGCCACGAAAGAACGATAAGGCTGATGACTAATGTCGCTCTTATCAAACAGTCGGGCGCCGCACCAACACTCTCAACGCAATGTTGCGCAGATGATGCGCGATGTATTGTTGGCAACGTTTCCCGTCAGCACAATACTCTGCTGGACCTATGGCTGGGGTGTGCTCCTGAATATACTATTTGCAGCAAGCTGCTGCTGGCTGCTTGAAGCTGCGGCATTGAAGATTCGCGGAAGAAGGCTGCAACCCTGGCTTACTGATGGTAGCGCACCACTGACAGGCGTGCTGCTTGCACTCGCACTGCCGCCACTAACACCCTGGTGGCTAATTGCGATCGCCAGTCTATTTGCAATAGTGTTCGCCAAGCATCTTTATGGAGGCTTAGGTTACAACCTGTTCAATCCGGCGATGGCTGGTTATGCAGTGCTGTTGATCTCATTCCCCGCCTACATGGCCTGGTGGCCTGAACTGTCAGCTCGCTCTAACATTAATGATACGTTGCACTACTTCCTATACGGCACTGCAGCTGCCGATGCGCTCAGTGGTGCAACGCCGCTTGATGCGATACAGACAGGACTCAAACAGATGCAAACACTGCCGGAACTGCTAGCCAATGGCACACTCGAAACTGCTGGCAATGCACAGTGGGTGTGGATCAACCTGGCCGCGATTGCAGGTGGGTTATTTCTGTTGATGCGTCGAACTATCACTTGGCAAATACCCGCCGGCGTTATTCTTGGTCTGGCATTAAGTGCATCAATTGCGTGGATCGGCGATGCTGCGGTGAATCCTTCGCCATGGCTACAGCTGGTCAGTGGCGGTACCATGATTGGCGTATTTTTTATTGCTACCGATCCGGTGTCTTCGGCATCAAGTCCACAAGGCAAACTGATTTATGGAGCTGGAATAGGCGCACTTACCTACGTGATACGCACTTGGGGTGCCTATCCGGATGGCTTCGCCTTCGCCGTATTGCTAATGAACCTCGCTGTGCCATTAATCGACAGATACACTCGACCAAAACTCTATGGACAAGTTCAGTGATGCGATTAATCTCAAGTATCAAACCAGCGCTCTTGCTTGCGCTTATTGCACTGATTGCTGTGACCGTAATTAGCGTCATTGAGACCAATACTCGTGAGCGGGTTGCTCATAATCAGACGCTGTACAAATCGAAACAACTTCGTTCGCTGCTGCACGACATCAATTACACCAATGAACCCTGGTCAAGTGCGATTACCACTGATCTAAATAACATAGGCAAGGTAACGCTCTACCCTGTGCGCGACAATGCGAAACTGCTGGCAGTGGTTATTGAATCGGAAGGTTCACAAGGATACGTTGCGCCAATCGGTTTGCTCGTCGCAATTAGCATCGACCCAGACGGGAACGATAGCATTATCGGCACACGCGTAACTCACCATAGAGAAACGCCCGGATTGGGGGATAAAATTGACATCCAACGATCAAGCTGGATAACGCAATTTGATGGCGCATCACTGACCGCGCCCGAAATCACTCTCTGGAAAACCCAAAAAGACGGCGGTAGCTTCGATCAACTTACCGGCGCCACAGTAACCAGTCGGGCTGTGATTGCAGGCATTCTCAACACTCTTAGCGCATTTGCCAAAAATCGCAGCGCACTGATTGAAGCACTCAACCGGAATGCCGAAGCTTAGTCGGTATAAAACGTCTGGGTGTAGGTTAAAAGCATAGGTGTCGAGTACCCATCGGGGACAACATCAATATTAAAGTTGAGCGTCTCATGATTATCGATAGACACATCACCGATATAGTAAATATTCTCGCCGTCTTCAATCTGACGAATATCCAGCGACTTCAGCTGACCCGTGAGGTTTACTGCATTCATTGAAACAACACCGATGGCTGGCTTGCCCTGAGTGGTATCATTTTTCTCGAGAATAACTACGTTTAACATGGCGCGACTGTCGCTACGCACAATGTCATACGCTGTAGCAATTGACGGGGTCAACTGGTTGGTGGTCAGAGCATTGACATGCACCACATGACTGCCGAAGTCGTAAAAGTTCTGATCGGGAGCAAGGCGCACCCGGTCTGGCTCAGGTAAGGTTATCGCTGGAGCCGATTGATCGCAGCCAACAAGCAGCAATGTCATTGCCGGCAATATTGCTAAGCCTAAGTCGCGCAAACGCAACAATCCCATATGATGCAACACTCTTAGGCCGCTATTCATTGTTGTTCTCCTCTTTAGTCGCTCTGCAAGCTCTTGACGCCGCAAGAGCAGAAACACATCCCCATTTGACCGACCCCATTACGATGCCAAACCGGAATCGTACGCTGCGGGACCTATCCGACGATACAGATCATTGAATCGCCGGGTTTCGATAAAGTCACGGAGTTGGGTGGACTCACCTTCTAATTCGGCAATGCGTGCATTCACAACATCACCGATGCTAATTAAACCCACCAACGCGTCACCGTCCATAATCGGCAAATGCCTAATACGGCGATCGTTCATGCAGTTCATTACCACCTCCATCGAATCATCCGGCGCAGCCACTACCACTTTTTTAGTCATTGCCGCCGAAACCGATAGCAACATCGTGCCTGTCCCGTTATCGGTTAGCGCCGTAACAATGTCGCGTTCCGACAGCATTCCCACTAACTGACCTTGCGGGTCGATAACAGGCAGGCACCCTATACTCTGCTCGGCCAATATTACGGCTGCATCAGTTAGCGTATCTGTGGCGTTAACGGTAAAAACTCCGGCCCCTTTCCGAGCCAGTATTCGCGACACAGTAACTCGCCATGCCCACTCACGAGCATTAATCGTGCTAATCCAATTGCTGAGTATGTCCTCGCAGACACTGCGTAATTGCTGACGAAACCGGAAACGATCCAAAACCCCACCAATAATTCCCCACTTCACGCGATATTCGTAACGCATGTGGATTACAGCGCCCTGATCGCTGGCAAGAACGCTCCAGGTGTACTTCATGCTTGAAAATGCTGAGGAGAAATAATGCGAATCAACGCGCATCGTGAGGCTCTGACCAGGGACTACTGCGATGCGCTCTTCGTCCCAGCTGCGCCCCTGTTTATCGACGAGCTGCCGCCTTAGGTTAGTGCCCGGTTCACGGATAACATCGACACGGGTCACGCTTGGTGCAACACGGGCGAACGCTTCCATATCGGAAACAACCTGCCAAACCAGCTCAGGTGCCGCATTCACCGACCTTTTGAGTTCAAGAACAGGCATAACTCCCCCATGCAATCCTGAACCACCATCCTACTCCTAACCCTCGGTATTACGAAATACCGCAGATCTTCCGGGAATGACCATAAAAAACAGCATTAATAATATAAATTATTGTTTTCGATGGTTTTTTGTGACCTTATTAAGTTGAACTTGATACAGAAAGCCGTGGTCACAACAGGTTATGCACAGGCTTAACATTAGTGCGGGTGCAAGCCCTCCGCCCGAGGTCAACTTTGAGTCAAATTACGGTCCAGATTTGTGATTCACGATATCGTTATCAAACCGAACAACTCACTAAAGCCGGAATGGTTGACACAAACTATTGTTATTATTAGCATTCCATCGGTTTTCGTGGCCGCAATGCTGGCTGCAAAGGGATTCTGGATGATGGTGCCCTTTACTGCTCTGCAGCTTGTCGCCCTTGTTTACGGCTTCCACAAGTACCGAAAGCGGGCTAATTGGACAGAGCGAATCCGCATTTCTGAGGACTTAATCGTACTTGAACGCGGCAGCGACTGCTGCGAAGAGAGAATTAAGCTGCCCAGGCACTGGTCGAAGGTTGAACTGGAGCCGCGGCCAGATCGATTAAAACCCAATAGATTGGTGCTCCGGACTGGTATGCAGACATATGAGGTGGCATCATGTCTTACGGATTCCGAGCGCATCGGATTAAGCGACCGCCTGAAAGTGCTTATTGGGCCGGTTTGCCGTACTCCAAACATTTGATAAAAAAGCTTTTTTTGCAAAAAACCACGTAAGGGATACACACCCATGTTTAAAGGTCTGTGGAAACCCAGCTGCGCAACTGTCGCAGTTTTGGGATTATTGGCAGTAAATCCGGCTCTGGCGGCCTGGCAACTTGATATGCCAGTCGGCGTAACGACGCTGAGCGATATGATCCGCGATTTGCATCGTGAGATCTTGATCATCTGCACGATCATTGCTGTTGTGCTGTTCGCAGTTATAGCCTACGCGCTGTTCGCCTTTCGTAAGTCCAGAAACGTTAAAGCGGCAACGTTTTCGCACAACACCACGGCTGAAGTTATCTGGACCGTAATTCCCATTCTCATATTGATTTATATGGCTGTGCCCTCCGCACGTGGCATTCTTGAAATCGAAGATGCCGGCTCCCCAGACATGACAATCAAAGTTACCGGTTATCAGTGGAAATGGGGTTATGAATATCTCGACAATGGGGTTAGTTTCTTTGCCAACTTAGATGAGCTCTCAGCCGAGGCTGCTCGTCTTGATTCAGGTATAGATGTCAGGGATATCAAACATTACCTGCGTGACGTCGATAATCGAATGGTTGTGCCCGTCGGCAAAAAAGTACGCATCCTGCTCACTGCCAACGATGTTATCCATTCTTGGTGGGTGCCTCAGTTGTACATCAAGAAAGATGCTATCCCCGGCTTTATTAACGAAATGTGGTTCACCGCAACTAAGACCGGCGTATTTCGCGGTCAG
Source organism: Gammaproteobacteria bacterium (assembly GCA_029245525.1). Taxonomy (GTDB): domain Bacteria; phylum Pseudomonadota; class Gammaproteobacteria; order Steroidobacterales; genus JABIQA01. The sequence continues at coordinate 89,174 of JAQWPD010000044.1, forward strand.
TGCACTGAACTCTGCGGCCGCGGCCATGGCTATATGCCAATTGTGGTCGAGGTGGTTAGCGAAGAAGATTATGCGGCGTGGGTAATAGAAAATGGTGGCGAACCATCTATGGTATCAACCACAGAAATTTCAGCAGATAGCAGTGTTGCCGCACTGTAATTGAGTCAGGAAAATATTATGAGCGAAGCAGTTTCACACGATTCTCATCACGATGATCATGGCCCGGCTAAGGGTCTTACGCGATGGTTATTTACCACCAATCACAAAGACATCGGCACTCTTTATCTGATTTTCAGTCTGATCATGTTCTTCACCGGAGGGGCAATGGCCCTCATTATCCGTGCCGAACTGTTCCAGCCGGGCCTGCAGTTTGTTGACCCGCATTTCTTCAATCAACTGACTACCATGCATGCGCTGCTCATGGTGTTCGGTGCGGTTATGCCCGCCTTCGTTGGTTTGGCTAACTGGTTACTTCCCATGATGATTGGCGCTCCGGATATGGCGCTGCCGCGCATGAATAACTGGAGCTTCTGGATTCTGCCGTTCGCATTTGCAATGTTGATATCAACGCTCTTTATGCAGGGCGGTGGTCCTGCCGGTGGCTGGACTCTTTACCCGCCCCTAGTGCTGCAAACCGGTGATGCGTTCCCATTTATGATTTTTGCTATTCACCTTATGGGTATCTCATCGATCATGGGCTCAATTAATGTGATCGTAACCATACTCAATATGCGCGCACCCGGCATGACTCTGCTAAAAATGCCACTGTTTGTCTGGACCTGGTTGATTACCGCTTATCTGCTGCTGGCTGTTATGCCGGTGCTAGCTGGTGCTGTGACCATGCTGCTTACCGATAAGTACTTCGGCACCAGCTTCTTCCTGGGCGCCGGTGGCGGTGACCCGGTGCTGTTCCAGCATATTTTCTGGTTCTTCGGTCATCCCGAGGTGTACATAATGATTCTGCCTGCCTTTGGTGTGGTATCGCAGATCATTCCAACATTTGCACGCAAGCCTTTGTTCGGCTACGAAGCTATGGTGTACGCAACGGCAACAATTGCCTTCCTCTCATTCATTGTTTGGGCGCACCATATGTTTACTTCCGGCATGCCAATTGCTGGTCAGATGTTCTTCATGTTCGCGACCATGCTTATTGCTATTCCGACCGCGGTTAAAGTCTTTAACTGGACAGCGACCATGTGGCGTGGCGAAATGACTTTTGAAACGCCCATGCTGTTCGCAGTGGCATTCGTCATTCTATTTACCATTGGTGGTTTCTCAGGCCTCATGCTTGCGATTGTTCCAGCTGACTATCAGTATCACGACACCTACTTCGTAGTGGCTCACTTCCATTACGTACTGGTGCCAGGGGCGGTGTTCTCAATAATGGCAGCAACCTACTATTGGCTGCCTAAATGGACCGGCAAAATGTACAACGAGACGCTAGGCAAAACTCACTTCTGGCTGTCAATGATCGGCGTTAATGTACTGTTCTTCCCACAGCATTTCCTGGGTCTTGCAGGTATGCCGCGTCGTATTCCAGACTATGCTATTCAGTTTGCAGACTTCAACATGGTCTCCAGTATCGGTGCGCTCATCTTCGGTTTCAGCCAGCTGTTCTTCGTCTGGGTGATCATTGACTGCGTGCGCAATGGCAAGCAAGCCACATCTCAGGTTTGGGAAGGTGCAGAAGGTCTGGAATGGACATTGCCTTCGCCGGCGCCATACCACAGCTTCGAAACTGCTCCTGAAATCAAATAAGCGATTTTGGATAACACTTCCGTGAGCACAGATACTGATACAAAGCGAAAGAATCGTCGCGCAGTCATACTGCTAATCATTGTGGCCGCAGGGTTTTACGCCGCATTCATCTTTGCGCAGGCGATGCGCGCGGGCTGATCATGACCGAACCGCAGAAGCCCAAGGCCAAACCTCTCGCATTACGTCTGCTGGCAATAGCAGTCGTAATGTTTGGGTTTGGTTTTCTGCTGGTACCGCTCTACGATATTTTTTGCGCAATCACCGGCCTTAGGGCGCCAATTGAACAAGTGGCTGAAACCGATATCGAAAGCTCAGAAATCGCTGCACGCGAAGTAACTATTGAAATGGTCGCGAATCGCAACAATTCAGCACCTTGGGAGTTCCGCCCGAGCGAAAGTATCAAGGTAGTGGATACCGGTAGCATTTATGAAACAAGCTACTTTGCCAGAAACCTGCTGGACGAGGGTCTTACCGCTACGGCGGCACCTGATATTCGCCCGGTAGAAGCGGCAAAGTACTTTAAAAAGATCGAATGCTTCTGCTTTACAGCACAGGAATTCGGCCCAGAAGAAAGCAAAGATATGTTGGTGCGCTTTATGGTCTCTAAAGATCTGCCAAAGTACATTGACCGGATTACACTTTCATACACTTTATATGCGACCCCTAAAGTCGCAGGCAACAACCAATAACGACGTTTCAAGATAGGGATAACACTCATGGCACATGCAGCAAATGACAGCTACTACGTTCCGCATGGAAGTCACTGGCCTCTAGTAGGCTCAGTGGGTCTTTTCACGATGCTGGCTGGTGCGGCTAACTGGTTAAATGGATCCTCGATTGGCGTGTATATGCTTGCTATTGGGGCCCTTACAATCATTTATATGGTTTTTGGCTGGTTCGGCACGGTGATTCGCGAAAGTGAAGCGGGAATTTACAACGATGATGTTGATATCTCTTTCCGTATGGGGATGATGTGGTTTATCTTCTCCGAGATCATGTTCTTCGCTGTTTTTTTCGGCGTATTATTTTACGCGCGAACAATCTCCATTCCTTGGCTGGGCGGTGATAGCAACAACTTCTTTACCAATACTCTGCTTTGGGAAAATTTTACAGCAGAATGGCCAACCAATGGGCCCGGCAATATGGGTGGAGAGTTCGAACCAATGCCGCCATGGCCTCTGCCAACACTCAACACTATTATACTGCTGACTTCGGGAGCCACGATCACTGCGGCTCACCACGCGATTAAGGCGGGTCATCGCAGCTTATTGACAACCTTTCTGGGTTTGACTTGGGTGCTTGGCTTTATCTTCATGGCCTGCCAGGCCTATGAGTACTATGAAGCCTATGCTCACCTGAATCTAACGCTGAGCAGCGGCATGTATGGTGCAACATTCTTCATGCTCACGGGTTTCCATGGTTTGCATGTCACTATCGGCGCCATCATACTGCTGGTGATCTGGCTGCGCTGCCTGAAGGGTCACTTTACCCCGGAACATCACTTCGGGTTTGAAGCAGCGGCCTGGTATTGGCACTTCGTGGATGTAGTCTGGTTGGGTCTGTATATTTTTGTGTACTGGTTATAACGCAGTGTTCCACCCGGACTGCCGGAAACAAAAAAAGGCCCGCATAAGCGGGCCTTTTTTATACTTCCTAAGTCAATCTCAGAGCTTAGCGGCATTCTCACCGAGGTAACTGGCAACACCTGCGGGCGTTGCTGTCATCCCATCATCACCCTGTTTCCAGTTTGCTGGACACACCTCACCATGCTGCTCATGGAACTGAAGTGCTTCAGTAATGCGAACCATCTCATCGAGGTTACGCCCCAAAGGCAGGTCGTTCACAACCTGATGGCGAACCAAACCGTCTTTGTCAATCAAGAAGCTACCACGCAGTGCAACACCAGCGCCTTCTAGTTCAACACCGTATGCCTGACAGATTTCATGCTTAACATCAGCAACCATGGTGTATTTGACCGGACCGATACCACCGTCATTAATTGCAGTATTGCGCCATGCGTTATGCGTAAACTGAGAATCAATAGACACAGAGAACACTTCACAACCGAGTTCTTTTAGCTGATCGGTACGGTGATCCAGACCAATTAACTCTGAAGGACACACGAACGTGAAATCCAGCGGATAAAACACGACCCAGGCGTACTTGCCACCTCGGGCTTCAGTAAAATTCAGGTCGCCAACAATACTGCCATCACCGAGCACTGCTGCGGCTGTGAAATCAGGGGCTGGCTTTCCAATCAAAACACTCATAACTTACCTTCCTTAAAACACGTTGGTAAAAAAATAATGAAGCGGGATGTGCTGCCAATAACAAGCAACACCAACAGCTAATAACTGGTAGACGAATACTATATTAGTTTTGGTCTAAAATTTGAATTTTTACCGCCCAAAAACAGTAATCGGAGCAACCTATGGATAAAATCTCTTCCAGAGCCTAGGCTCCTCAGAAAAAATGAACTAGCGCCAGATCGACTCCACTGAAATACGCTGCGACTCGGGTACACCTGCGTATATCTGCGTTCTTTCAAATTCGGTCTGTAAAATTCTCAGGCTGAGCCCCACCCCATCCTGTCCGCCAGCAGCAAGACCAAATAAATAGGGTCGTCCGACACACACAGCATCGGCACCGGCCGCCATAGCCTTAAAGACGTCCGCTCCGCGCCGGATACCGCCATCCATCAGTACGGGCATTTTACCGGATAAAACATCCGCCACCTCGGGCAAGACGTCCATCGTGCCGCGACCGTTGCCTTCCTGTCGGCCCCCATGATTGGAAACAATGACGCCATCCACTCCCGCCTTTCTGCACAAACGGGCGTCTTCTGCGGTGACGATACCCTTTAGCACCAGATTCATCGACGTATTAGCCCGCAGCCAGTTAAGATCATCCCAGGTCATTGACGGATCGCCAATGCCGGCGCGGCCGCTATACGCCTCGAAATTCCCCAAGCGGGTGCGCGCCACCGGCACGGACCTATCACGATTCTGGCGAAACCATCGCTCGGCTTCGTGATTACCGCGAGTCGGCCCATCGACCGTCAATACCACGGTATCGCAACCGGCCAACTCCGCACTAGCCAGAAGATACGCCATAAACTCGCGGTTCGGCGATGGGTATAACTGAAACCAACCCGGCGCACCCTGTTCTGCTATCTCGGCAATACTGTAGTTGCTCATCATCGAGCTGATCATTAACGTCTGTTTGTCTATAGCAGCGCGGGCCGTTGCAAGTTCACCGCCACTGTTCACGCGTAATTGGTTGCCAACCGGTGCCAGAATAATCGGTGATGCGTAGCGCTTACCAAATAACACCACACTCGTATCAATTTGCGATACATCAACCAATCGTCTGGGCCGAATTTTAACCCGCTTTAAAGCAGAAATATTCTCGGCGGTGGTGGCCATATCATCAGAACCACCGACAATAAAGTGGTAGTCATCAAGATCAAGCTTTGCCTCGGCCAGTTGCTGTAAATGTGCAATGTTCAGCGCCTGCTTAATGTTTTCAGGTTGCGCATATTCAGGTCTTGCCAATGATGCGCCCGACACTAATAGCGGCGATGCCGCCAGCCACTTCAAAAACTCACGACGGGAGTCAATCATTGCCAGCGACTTAGATGTTTTGGCTGGGACGGTCAGCAACCCAGATTTTCGGCTACCCGCCTTCATTTGCGCCATGCTCCCGGAAGCGCACCTTTACCGAATTCCGAATCTGCCACGGCTTCGCTCCTGTCCTTCTGCCAAGGTCACTGGATAGCTTCAGAATACTGCAATCGGCAATTACAACAAGCAGCATTTACCTCTGTTGTCCGGATGGCGGGAGGGCATGGCGAAAGCAGGACCAACTTTCCAAGCCCAAACACAAAGCGAACATGAAATATCCGCTATTCCATTGATGTATGTACAAAAAAGGCCGGGGGTTATCCGGCCTTTTTTAAATGCTTATTAGTAGAAAGCTTAGTCCGAATAAGTCTGCAAACCCTCTTGCTGAGCATAGAACTCTGAAATAGCCTCGATATCAGCATCGGTCAGATTCAGTGCATTAGGTGCCATCACCGGATTAGTGCGTGCACCAGACCTATAATCTTTCAAGGCCTGAACCATGTAACTCTGATGCTGACCGGCCAAATGAGGAAACGCAAATGCCATGCTCTGACCGTTGGCGCCATGACAAGCCACACAGGTTGCTGCTGACTCTGGCGCAGTTCCAACAACATCGCCATTTGCCAGTTCACCGACAGTCGAAATGTAAGCCGCAATATCCTGCATGTCTTCCATACTGAACGATGATGCCTGAGCAGTCATCGTAGGGTGATTGCGTGAGCCGTCAGTATAGCCCTGAAGAGCCACTACTATGTACTCAGGCCACTGACCCTGCAAACGAGGCACCTTATAAGTAGGATAAACGTTGTCATAGCCTTCGCTACCGTGACAACCCACACAGGTATCAAACAGAATCTCCCCGTGTTCAGCATCAGCTCCAGAAGCCAGCGAAGGTAAAAAAAGCACGGCTGCTGTGAGTGCAGCGAAGATTCGGGTAAAGCTAAACAACATTTCGGTCTCACCTATGAGTATGGATCGGCAATGCCGACCATTGATATGCACAATCAAATGGACCCGGGCTGCAAATGCCTACGCAGAGCCCAGAATTCAGAGGCAATTTTAGTCAGTCGGCGGGCAAAACACCAGCGATAACCCGCGGTGTGAGCCAATCGAAGCGTCTCAGACACTGCATAAACTGCGACTTTTGCTGTCGGTTTAAGTATCCTGAGTCCACTCGTTTGAACACGGTGCGAAAATACCCCCGGACAGCGAAGCATTTTAGCGATGAACCGAAGCACAAATAACATGACCGAATCCGCAAGTTTACGCACCCTATTAGACGGTATCTGGAGCAACAATCCGGGGCTGGTGCAGTTTCTCGGCTTGTGCCCACTGCTGGCCGTCAGCAATACCGCTATTAACGGGCTTGGGCTTGGGCTGGCAACGCTAGCGGTACTGACGCTCAGCAACCTGCTGGTCTCGTTGTGCCGAAATCGTGTTCCCAACGAAGTGCGACTGCCGGTATTCGTACTGATTATTGCCTCCTTGGTCACTGTAATCGAATTGCTGTTTAAAGCATTTTTATTCGACCTATACCTGAGCCTCGGTATTTTCATACCATTAATTGTCACCAACTGTGCAATCCTCGCCAGAGCCGAAGCCTTCGCATCGCGCCATTCACCCAGCGCGGCGATACTCGATGGCATTTCTATGGGAGCTGGTTTTATCCTGCTATTGGTTGCGCTCGGAGCATTGCGGGAACTTATCGGTCGCGGCAGCCTTTTCTACGGTGCCGATAGCCTATTTGGTCCGATGGCGACCGGCTTCGAGATGCAACTCTTTCCGGAATCATCAGGTCTGCTGTTAGCTGTTCTGCCACCTGGCGCATTCATTGGCTTAGGTCTGCTGGTTGCTGCGAAAAACTACTTCGATGCACGGGCAGTTTCGCTATCAACCACACAGCTCCAAAGCGAAGACCCCGCGCAATGAACAAAGCCATTCGTGAGCAACTGTTTAGTCGACTGGCCCGACAAAACCCCAACCCACAAACTGAACTTCGTTACAGCAGTTCCTTTGAGCTGCTAATCTCGGTGATCCTTTCTGCTCAAGCAACGGATGTGGGGGTAAATAAAGCCACACGTGGCTTATACAAAACCGCTAATACGCCGCAGTCGATTTATGACTTAGGTATCGACGGGCTAAAGGAATACATCAAAACCATAGGCTTGTTTAATACCAAAGCAAAAAATATTATCCAAACCTGCAAAATACTGATCGACCAACATGCCAGCAAAGTTCCGGAAGACCGTGATGCGCTGGAGGCATTACCCGGTGTTGGTAGAAAAACCGCTAACGTCATTTTAAACACCGCGTTCGGTCATCCCACCATCGCGGTTGATACGCACATCTTTAGGGTTTCTAACCGCACCGGTATCGCAAAAGGCAAAACCGTGCTAGAAGTGGAAAAGCGCTTGCTTAGAAGCACACCGAAGGAGTTTCTGCTGGGTGCGCATCACTGGCTGATTTTGCACGGTCGATATGTGTGCAAAGCTCGCAAGCCGGATTGCGATAATTGCATTATCGAAGACCTCTGCGAATACAAAAAAAAGGTGTTCAGGTAGCAACTGCAAAGGCAAAAAAGAAGCACGGGGCAATAATCGGTCCCTTCTCGTCGGCCTAAACCAAAGAACTACTTCTTTTTGGGCATGTACAAGTCGGTCAGCGTGCCTTCAAATGCATCAGCGGCCATCGCCACGGACTCAGATAGGGTCGGATGAGCATGAATCGTCATGCCGATATCGGCTGCATCACATCCCATCTCAATAGCCAGTGCGACCTCAGCAATCAGCTCACCCGCATTCGTGCCAACAATACCGGCGCCAATCACACGGTCGGTAGCTGGATCAAACAGCAGCTTAGTGAAGCCTTCATCACGACCCAGCGCCAATGAACGGCCGCTGGCGGCCCATGGAAACACCGCCTTCTCATACTTAATACCGTCTTTCTTCGCCTGAATTTCGGTAACGCCAACCCATGAAACTTCAGGGTCAGTGTACGCCACCGATGGAATTACGCGGGCATCGAAGGCACGCTTTTCACCAGCAGCCACTTCAGCAGCTACTTTAGCTTCATACGTGGCTTTATGTGCCAGCATCGGATCACCGACGATATCGCCTATTGCGAAGATATGTGGCACGTTAGTACGCATCTGTTTGTCGACAGGAATAATGCCACGCTCAGTCACCTGCACACCGGCTTTATCGGCTGCGATCTTATCGCCATTGGCACTTCGACCAATCGCTGTAAGCACGCGCTCATAGGTCTGCGGGCCATCGGGTGCATTTTTACCCTCGAAGCTGACCACAATACCTGCGTCGGTAGCCGCCATACTGGTAACCATCGTGCCTTTCATAAGGCTCTTGTAACGGGTTTTAATGCGCTTCTCGAGCGGCCGCACTAAATCAGGATCACAACCAGGAAAGAACCCATCAGTGAGCTCAACGACGGAAATCTCAACACCCAAAGCCGCATAAATCGTGGCCATTTCTAAACCAATAATACCGCCACCGATAACCAGCATGTTCTTCGGTAATTCGCTCAATTCGAGTGCACCCGTGGAATCAATAATACGCGGGTCTTCCGGCCACGATGCAAGCTTGGCAGGCTCTGAACCTGCCGCAATAATACACTGCTCAAATGCGATGACTTTATCGCCATCGTTACCAATAACTTTAATATGATGCGGAGACAAAAACTCTCCCAGCCCATTAACTACTTTCACTTTGCGCTGTTTGGCCAGCGTGCCGAGTCCCCCGACCAATCGCTGCACAACGCTGTTCTTCCAATCTCGCAGTTCGTCAATATTGATTTCAGCTTTGCCAAATCTCACGCCATGCGTCGCCATAGCATCCGCTTCTTCAATAACTGCGGCAGCGTGTAACAAGGCTTTTGATGGAATACAGCCCACGTTGAGGCAAACACCGCCCAGCATAGGCCAACGCTCCACCAGAGTGACATCAAGACCGAGGTCCGCAGCACGGAATGCCGAGGTATAACCACCCGGGCCAGCGCCCAACACCAACAGTTTGGTTTCGGCATCAACAGTACCGTCATACTCACCGGCAACCGCCGCAGCAAAAGATGTGGACGCCTTCTCAGTCGGAGCCGACGGGGCTGCAGCCGGCTCGTCGGGCACTGCAACTGCCGAAACTTTGAGCGTCACAATCAAATCACCCTGACTGACTTTACCGCCCTCAGCAACATGAACAGCAATAACCTCGCCATCAGCCGGCGATGGCACGTCCATTGCGGCTTTCTCAGTCTCGATGGTAATTAATGAATCTTCTTTGCTAATAGCATCGCCAACCGCAACCGCGATTTCAATGATTTCTACATCAGTAAAATCACCGATATCGGGAACAGTAACTTTTAACTCTTCTGTCATGTGTACGCCTATACCAACTTATCGACATCAGCCAGAGTCTGGCTTAGGAAGCTTGTGAAGCGAACGCCTGTTGCGCCATCAATAACCCGATGATCGTAAGATAAAGACAAGGGCAAAATCAGGCGCGGCACAAAGGCGTCGCTCTGCCACACCGGTGCCATCTTTGAACGACCGACTCCCAGAATAGCCACCTCAGGTGGATTAATTATCGGTGTAAAGTTAGTTCCGCCAATTCCGCCAAGACTGGAAATGGTAAACGTACCACCCTGCATTTTATCGAGCCCAAGTTTGCCTTCGCGTGCCTGCGCACTCAGCGTAATTAGGTCACTAGCAATTTCAAATAATGACTTCTGATCCGCATTATGAATTACAGGCACCATCAAACCATTAGGCGTATCCGCAGCAAAACCGATATTGATGTACTTTTTGTAAATCAGGCTCTTCTGATCTTCGGCCATAGAAGAATTGAAAACTGGAAACTCTTGCAATGCCAGCACACAGGCTTTAACAATAAACGCTAATGGAGTGAGCTTTACGCCCTGCGCTTCGGCTTCAGCCTTCATAGACTTGCGATGGGCCTCAAGCTCGGTGGTATCGGCCTCATCGTTCTGTGTAACGTGCGGTATATTTACCCAGCTCGCATGCAAACGTGAACCCGATATTTTCTGAATACGGCCCAGCGGTTTGATTTCTATTTCACCAAACTTCGCATGGTCAACCTTTGGCAGTTCGGGCAATGCAGAGCCTGCCGACAGACCAAGCTGCCCCTGCATAACCGCCTTAACAAAGGCCTTAACGTCGTCTTTAGTGATACGCGATTTAGCCCCACTGCCGTTTACCTGAACCAGGTTTACACCAAGTTCACGGGCAAACTTACGAACAGAAGGGCTGGCATGCGCACTTGCAAAGCCCACTTCATTAATGGGCGGCAACACCGCAGGGCCTGAGGCTATGGGCTGCGGCGTCTGGACGACCTGCTGCACAAGCTCTTGCGCCACGGGCGCTGCAGCAGGTGCGGCCGCTTTAGCAGGCACAGGCTCCGGAGCCGGCGCAGCAGCAGATTCGTCAACTTCCAAAATCAATACCAGATCGCCTTGCGACACCTTACTGCCAAGCGCGACTTTCATTTCTTTAATGACGCCGACCGCAGGTGATGGTAAATCCATCGCCGCTTTATCGGTCTCAATCGTAATTAAAGACTCCTCTATGGCAACAGTGTCACCTACAGCAACCAAGACATCGACAATCTCAACACCTTCAAAATCACCGATATCGGGAACCATAACTTCCAAAACCTTACTCATTAGCATGTCACCGGATTAGGTTTGTCAGGATCAATATTTAATGCAGTCACAGCCTCACTCACAACACTTGTCGGAAGCTTTCCTTCATCAGCCAATACTTTCAATGCAGCTAACACAACGTTATCGCGATTCACTTCAAAGTGCTGGCGCAAAGCCCGGCGACTATCACTGCGACCATAACCATCAGTGCCCAGCACTCTATACTTGCCAGGGACCCACTCACGAATCTGGTCAGGGACGATGCGCATATAATCTGAAGCCGCAACGCATGGGCCTTCAGCGTTACTCAGACACTGACTGATATAGCTTTGGCGTGGTGTTGATTCAGGGTGGCGCGTGTTCCAGCGCTCACAATCAATACCGTCACGGCGTAGCTCACTGAAACTGGTAACACTCCATACGTCGGCAGCAACGCCATAGTCTGCCTCAAGCATCGCAGCAGCCGCTTCGACCTCGCGTAAAATAGTGCCCGAGCCGAACAACTGCATCTTGATAGCACCTTTACGACTGCTGGGCAATCGATGCATACCTTTCAGAATGCCCTCTTCAGCACCCTCTGGGATTGGCGGATGCGCGTAGTTTTCGTTCATCGTAGTGATGTAATAAAATATATTTTCTTGCTCTGCATACATGCGGCGCATCCCGTCATGAACAATGACGGCCAACTCGTACGCATAGGTTGGGTCATAGGAAACGCAGTTCGGTATGGCAGATGACAACAGGTTACTGTGACCATCCTGATGTTGCAAACCCTCGCCCGCGAGAGTCGTTCTACCTGCAGTGCCGCCAATAAGAAAACCGCGCGCCTGCATATCGCCACCAGCCCAGATGAAATCGCCAACACGCTGGAAGCCAAACATTGAATAGTAAATATAAAACGGAATCATCGGCACGCCATGATTCGCATAGGACGTCCCAGCAGCAATCCACGAGCACATGGCGCCACCTTCGTTAATGCCTTCTTCGAGAATCTGGCCTTTCTTGTCCTCACGATAGTACATCAATTGCTCAGAATCCTGAGGCGTATATAACTGTCCCGCAGATGAATAAATTGCTATCTGACGGAACATCCCTTCCATACCAAAGGTACGTGCCTCATCAGGCACGATCGGCACAATATACGAACCCACATTCTTATCTTTAACCAACTTAGTCAGTATGCGAACCAATGCCATTGTAGTAGAAATTTCGCGTTCGCCGGTGCCATCGAGCTGCTGTTGAAAGTCTTTCAAAGGCGGAATCGGCAAGACATTAGCTGTGGAAATCCGTGAGGGCAAATACCCGCCCAGCGCATCACGGCGTTCATGCAGGTACTTATGCTCTTCACTGCCCTCTTCGGGTTTGCAGTAAGGCACCTTTTCCAGGTCAGCATCGGTTACCGGAATATTAAATCGATCACGGAAACCTCGCAGAGCCTCAAGGTCCAGTGTTTTCGTCTGGTGAGCAGTCATTCTACCTTCACCGGATGGCCCCATACCGAAGCCCTTAATAGTTTTGGCAAGGATTACAGTCGGACGCCCGTTAGTACGCGATGCCCGATCGTAGGCGGCAAACACCTTCATTGAATCCAGCCCACCGCGGTTTAAATGCCAGATCTCGTCATCAGACATATTGGAGACCATTTCTTTCAGTTCGGGGTATTTACCAAAGAAATTCTCACGGACGTAATCACCGCCCATAGCTTTAAAGTTCTGGTACTCACCATCGACACACTCTTCCATCACCCGGCGCAGAAGGCCCTGTTGATCTCGCTCAAGCAAGGGGTCCCAGCGCGAACCCCAAAGTACCTTAACGACGTTCCAACCGGCACCAAGGAAGGCGGCTTCAAGCTCCTGAACAATCTTTCCATTGCCGCGCACCGGACCATCAAGACGCTGTAGGTTACAGTTAATAACAAAAACCAGGTTATCCAGCTTCTCTCGCACGGGCATAGTCAATGCGCCCATCGATTCAGGCTCGTCCATCTCGCCATCACCAAGAAATGCCCACACCTTGCGGTCTTTAGCATCCGAGATACCGCGACTATCCAGATAACGCATGAAGCGTGCCTGATAGATAGCCATCATCGGGCCGAGACCCATCGACACAGTTGGAAACTGCCAAAAACGGGGCATCAGCCACGGATGCGGATACGACGACAAACCTTTGCCACCAACTTCCTGCCGGAAATGGTTTAGATCATCCTCAGTCAAACGGCCTTCCAGATACGCGCGAGCATAAATACCAGGCGATGAATGCCCCTGAATAAATACCAAATCTCCGCGGTCCTTTTCGTTACCAGCGCGCCAGAAGTGGTTGAAGCCGACCTCATACAAGGTGGCTGATGATGCATAACTGGCAATGTGCCCACCATATTCAGAACTCACGCTATTGGCATGCACTACCATCGCCATCGCGTTCCAGCGAATATAAGCTTCAATACGACGCTCGATTGCGCGATCGCCAGGATAAACAGGCTGCTGAGACACAGGGATTGTATTTAAGTAGGCGGTATTCGGACTGTACGGCAAATATGCGCCGGAACGACGAGCGTGATCAATCATCGTTTCAAGCAAAAAATGCGCTCGCTCGGTGCCATTTGCCTGCAGCACAGAATCAATGGACTCAAGCCAATCCTGTGTTTCCTGAGGGTCGATATCGTCGTAGCGGTTAAAATCAGTCACAAACAACCTGCATTAATTGTGGGGTCGGGTGAGAAGGTCACCCGAGGTGCTGTACGGCACAATTATAGCCAAATTAAGCACCATATCGGACTTAATCGACAGCCATCCGGCCAGAGAAGAGAAGCAAAGACAGCCTTCTTTGCATGCATACTCGGGTATCATCCTGTTTTCCAGTTTTTCGGTCAAGCCAGCACACTATGTCGACACTATTGCCCCCCGCACAAAAACTCCGTGTAACTCAAACGCTTGCGAAGCTTTCGCTGCCCAAACTCAATACGCATGATGCGCTGATCATCTTAGTGCCGGATTCTCTGAGCAATGCCCAATGGGATACACTGCCCGACGGGCCAAAGCTGCAAAATTTACTGAAGCGCGCAAAAAAACACGGTACTAAAAAAAGAATCCGCAGCCATCTTGGCAATGACACAGCAACCTCTGTCGTCCTCGCCGAACCAGTAAATACAACCGATTGGCCCGAGAGTTTTGAGCTGCTGTCTATAGCACGTCAGATCGTAAGTGATGCATTGCAAGACAAACCTGCCTCACTAGCTTTAGCTGTACACGGATTTTCAAGCGCGCAGGCAGCTGAACTTTATAAAGCGCTGCTGTTAGCGGCTTTGGCAATTGACTTTAAGATGCCCGTGTTCCGCAGCAATAAGGCTAAGCAGACCCGACTGAAGAAAATAACCCTCTTTGGCAAAACGCCTGCAAAACTCATTGAACGGGCAAGCATCGAGGCCGAAAGCCTCAACCTCAGCCGATGGCTAACCGCTCTTCCGGCAAATGTGCTTGATGCTGGCAACTATCGAAAAGCCATTCGGAGTTTAGCGAAAGACAACCACTGGCAAATGAAATTTTATAACGAAAGCACCCTGAAGAAACTGGGTGCCGGTGCATTTCTAGCCGTAAGCCAAGGCAACTCGCGCTCGGATGCCGGCATTGTGTACCTGAAGTATCGGCCCAAAAAAAGCAGCGATAAGCCAGAACTGGCATTGGTCGGCAAAGGAATTGTCTTCGATACTGGTGGCACCAATTTGAAACCGTTCAAATCGATGCTGGACATGCATGAAGATATGGCAGGTAGTGCCGTAGCGCTAGGTACAATGCTTGCCCTTAGCAAACTCAAAGTACCGTTTGCTATTGATTGCTGGCTTGCCATCACCGAAAACCGCAACAGCGCAAAAGCTTACAAATCAAGGGATATTGTTACCGCCGCCAATGGCACGACTATTGAGGTCATCCATACTGATGCCGAAGGACGCATGGCGCTGGCCGATACGCTGGCGCTGGCGGGCGAGAAAAAACCCAAGCTCATCATGGATTTCGCCACTCTTACCGGAACCTGCGTATCAGCGCTTACCGATCGCTACAGCGGTGGTTTCACCAATCGCGATGCGCTCCACAGCAACATCATTGCCGCAGGTCGTGCCAGTGGCGAGCGTGTTTGGACCTTCCCCACGGATAAGGACTTTGATGAAGAACTTCGCTCACGCAATGCGGATGTCCTGCAATGTGCTGTTAGTGGTGGTGGCGACCACATCCAAGCAGCTCGATTTCTACAACGCTTTGTGCCGAAAAATTCGGCGTGGATTCATATCGACCTGAGCGCCGCAAGCCGCAGTAATGGACTGGCACAGGTGCCAGGTGGTCCAACTGGGTTTGGCGTTCGCTTCAACCTCGAACTGCTACTGGATCAGAACATACTCTCAGGTCTAAAAAACTGATGCCATTAAAAATGAAGAACAGATTCAGGGGTTTTATGCCCGTTGTGGTCGACATTGAAACCGGCGGCTTCAACTGCTCTACAGATGCTTTGCTTGAAATCGCTGCCGTGCTGCTCGACTTTGATGATAACGGAAATCTCCAAGCTATAGACCGCCAGCGCTGCCACGTTAAGCCCTTTCCAGGAGCCAACCTCGAACCCGCATCGCTCGAAGTCAATGGCATAAACCCTGACCATCCATTACGCCCTGCAATCTCCGAAAGCGATGCGCTACAGCGCATCTTTCGTGACGTTCGTACTCAGCTCAAAACTGTTGATTGCAGCCGCGCTATTCTGGTTGGGCACAACGCACACTTTGATTTGGGCTTTCTGAATGAGGCTGTTGCGCGAACCGGAATAAAACGCAATCCATTTCATCCCTTCAGCGTATTTGACACCGCAACATTAGGCGGACTCGCATACGGGCAAACTGTACTCGCTCGCGCCACCGCAGTAGCGGGTATCGAATTTAATGCAAAAGAAGCACACTCTGCGCTGTATGATGCGGAAAAAACAGCGGAATTGTTCTGTGGCATCGTCAATAACTTCAGGCCAATTTACGAAACGTATATGAAAAAGCCAAGTTAACTTTTACATTGGCCTTTACAAAACCCGCTGGTTGCCTCGAAGCCGCCATAAACCAGGCACGCTCTCCCCTAAGAGTCTTTACTTGTGAGGGCCGACAAGAAACCCGCAGCAATCAGGGCCGCGCCTTCTGATGAATCAGGCGTCTGCGTCACGCGCCTGACCGACAGATTGCAATTCTTTCTGCAACTCGCCGGACTCGAACATCTGCACCACGATATCTGAGCCGCCAATCAACTCGCCATTCACATACAACTGCGGAAACGTAGGCCAATTAGAATATTCTTTAAGGCCCGCACGCAACTCGGGATCCTCAAGAATATTCACATAAGCGAATCTCTGTGCGCATTGTTTCAATGCACTAACCACCTGAGATGAAAAACCGCACTCAGGAAAGTCAGGATTGCCCTTCATATAGAGAAGAACTGGAAATTCTTTAAGCTGCGCTTCGATTTTTTCGTTAACTGACAAGATAGCTTCCTAAAAATAAACAACCGATGAGACTTATTCTAATTGAAACCTAGGCAAATGGAACCCAAGAAAACAAAAAACTCTGCACCTTTTTTACTCTCTATTCTGGCTTTTGGCTGATCCTAAGGCTTGTTTACCGCAGCAGACTGCTATAAAAAGGGGTAGGTTGGCCTCTCTCGCAATTCATCGATGAGCGCCCATTGCTCCTCAGGCGATAGCTTCGCCCAACCCCTTATCTCCTCCACGCTGCGGCGACAGCCCATACAACGCTTATCACTTGCCATCGTGCAGATATTGATGCAGGGCGACATAGGTCGGGTGTGGCGGGGTGCGGAGGTCATCAAAGGGCCTTTAAACTGACTGAGCGTGCGTAACTATTCGTTCGGTTTGGTCAAATAGTTTCGCTGCATTGAATTATGCGGCCCTCTACCCTATTCTTCC
>JAQWPD010000049.1 GCA_029245525.1 Gammaproteobacteria bacterium
AGCAACGGATGGGCAGGAAGCTATAGACGTATTTAGATCTAACGCCGATTCGATCGATTGCGTATTGCTTGATTTCAACATGCCAAAGCTCAATGGAGAAGAGGTGTTTACAGAACTCCGCAAAATTCGTCCGGATGCACAGGTGGTGCTCTGCAGTGGATTTACTGAACATGAAATATTGAGTCGTTTTAAGGGTTCGGGTATTGCGGGGTTTATCCAAAAACCCTTGCGCATAGATACTCTACTAACGAAACTCGCTGCTGTTATGTAATAAATTCATTTGCCGGGTGCAGGTTAAGCACTGCAGAAAAAATGCCCGTAGCATGCCGTTACGGCTTGTTTTTTTTGACCGACTCAGAGTCTTGAGCAGTGCGCATTTTTCGCCATTGTCTCAGAGTGATCGTGCGCCAAAAACGTCGCCACTGCCGGAAAATTCTTTCCAAAGCAGTTGGCTGGTAATACTTTAAATCCGCATCACTAATACTGTCGGTTGCAGAGCTGTATTTAATTTTGATCCACGCGTTGTAATCCATCCGTTTTAAAAAACGAAACCACAACGACTCTCCTGACGCACCACGCAGAAACGCCAATCCGAAATCCAATAATATAGGGCTGCCCGCAGCACTGACCATAATATTGTCTTTGCGCTTAATATCGTTATGGGTCACCCCTGCCGCATGAATCTGCTGAATGGTCTGCAGCAACGCCTGCAAAACTGTTTCGCGGGCAGCATTATCGAACTGCATATCACGAAACCCAATGCCCACTATGTGCTCAAGCACCAGAAACCGGTCATCGAGCAGACCATAGCAATGGGGTACGCCCTCGATTCCATTCACCCTGCGATAAGCCGCAAACTCCCGTCGCAACATGCTCCGGCCAATCCGATATTGCAATCCAGAGCCTAGGGCCTCTTTCACTATTCGCTGACCTGAAGGGCCCTCATAAAGATACACGGCGCCCTGATAGCCAGAGCTCAGCGGTTCGCCCCGAGAATGCTCATCAGAAAGCCAGCGACGCAGGTCACTGGCTTCAATAGGATCAAGCTCTAACTCTTCAATACTCACGATAGACGACAACAGCCTTAGCCCATTAAAAAGTTACTGCAATGTTTTCGACATGCTATCCAGCACATCAGTTGCCGGCAGTTTTGTCCACAGCCAGTAAATCCAGAATGCCACCCAAGCAACAACAGCCGGTTCAATATTCTGCTTCAGGCTTTTCATGAACGACCAACTGTTGTTAGGGTTGTTTTTGGGGAATACAGAGCGTGGCACCAATGCTGGAATATTGGCGGACCAGCGCTCCCATTCTTCACCGAACAAACGATGCAACTTTAAATCTTCATAAGATATGGTGGTTGGATAAAACAACCAGAAGAACAACAAGCCCACCGGCCAAGCCCAAACAGCATTGGCAGCGATCATCAAGCCGATAATCAACAACGTGTTACCGGTATACAGAGGGTGGCGAACAATAGAATAAGGGCCGTCGCTGCATAAAACCTTGTTCTTCACCACGTATCCGGCGGCATACATGCGAACGATAACACCAAGAATGGCAATAGCCGAGCCTATCCAGAAGGTCACCGGCTCTGGCTGGCCGAACCAGCCATACACCGCAACCAATAAAATACCAATCGCTTGACGCGAGAACTCGTGATAGCGAAAGTTACGCAGCATCTGGTTCAGCGAATTGGTCGGCGGTAAATGCTTGGTGCGGTTTGATACTGCCATGATCTAAGGCCCCGAAATAAAAACTGGGCACATTCTAACAGGTTGTCCGCGCACAAGACCCCTACCGGCCTCATTAAGTGGTCTATATGCATCGTCAGAACGATGCTACAATCGCCACGCTTTCCAGCACGCTACGCAGTACAACAGCAACATGGGCCTGTAGCTCAGTTGGTTAGAGCAGGGGACTCATAATCCCTTGGTCGGAGGTTCGAGTCCTCCCGGGCCCACCACTTAAATCAATGATTTACGCTGAAAAGCTATTTTGGCATTTTCTTCTGTACACAACCTGTACACACCAAGCGACAAAAAATGCCCTACCTATTAGCTCACTAATACTCATATCAATGATCCACAGGCTCGTCGGCAGGGCCAGCTGCGATATCAGCCCAGACCAGTGCTGGGTTTTTTTATATCCAGCGATACGCACCAGTTACTCAAGCTGATTTAGTCGACCCCAGTTGAGCTCCCAAGACTGCTGATTGGCTCCCGTTCTTGCGCGCCAATGGGCCTTCCTTCAAAACTCCCGATTGTATTGGGCTAGCGTTTTTTAAGGGGTAAACAACAACAAAAAGACTGCAAGAACAACCAAAGCCCAAGCAAGTCTAACCACCCATTTGAGCCAATGGGTGGCCCCTGTAACATCGACGCCTCCCAGCTTGGAGGTATCAAGCGGCGCTTCTCCAGCAAGTTGCTTCTTGAATGATTGAAGCTGATCAACAACTGCAGATGCCTGTTGTTTTCCGAGTGAGTTGAGCGTCTCATCTGGAAGCTGTGCGCCATCAACCTCACTCAGCAGTGCCTTGATAAAGCTTTTCTGCTTCTCAGAGATGCTGTCTTCATTATCTTGCCGATCAGGAAGATCTAAATTTAAACTCACCATGGAGTCGCCACCGATATAAATGAATGACCCTAAAGTAGCACAACAAGCTCAACTTTATCCCCATCGTCCAATTCGGCCCCGATAGAACACCCAAACAAGGCGTTTTCATGACGCTAACTCGGATTAGGCAGGGCTACCTATGGGTCTTTAATGTCATGCTCGTGGATGGGGCTATTAGCTGCGGTTGCTGGGTTTGAGGCGTAATGTATTGTTGGCTTGGGTTTCAGGCTGAACCTCATACATTTAGGTGATATGAATCCTATCGTGATTCCGTTAATTTGTGTTCAGATAACTAAAAATAACAAAGCCTGAGTACAGGCAGATTCTAGTTGGGGATAAAAATGA
>JAQWPD010000075.1 GCA_029245525.1 Gammaproteobacteria bacterium
GCGCCCTCTGGCAAACAATCGGAGTTTTTGCAAATACCTTCACCATCCGTTCCTCCGGCAGTGAACAGTTGGACCGTTCCGCCAGCATTGGTCAGTGCAGAAACAAACTGCAAAGAGATGCCGTAGTAGCCCGTTGAATCAATAGGGTCTGAGGCTGTAGGAGTAATTTGCAAGGATGTAGCCGTCAAAGGAGCGTACAAATCAGTTGCTCTTATGTATGTGCCGCATAAAACCGAATCGCCACAGTTGTCCGTGCCCCAAATGCCGGAACCTGTTGTGGTAATACTGACATCACTGTAGGTATTGGTATCGGCATCGTAAGTGAAACGTCCTGTTGCAACGCCATCATAAGGTCCGGGACCCTGAACCTCACTGGAAGCAAAGGTTACCCCATCAAGCACCCAAGTAACGGGTGCGGCAGCGGCGTTTAATGAGAGTGTTAGACTAACTAGGGCTAAGGCGTACTTCAGCATGAGGGCGCAATCCTGTCTTTATTCCATAAGTGTTTATGAAATATTAGCCACGCCGCTGGTAGCAATCAAATTAATATCTTAGCTTTTTGCTCCAAAATATAGGCTTAACGCCTTTTAGCACTGCGCGGATAGGCAGGGGCATGCCATTAGGCAGCTCTAACGACCGACGGCCGCAGCGTGCTTGCATTGGTTATGACGCACAAATCACGATAATGACTCGTTCGCCAATAAAAATGGGGTGCAAAAGCACCCCACTCAATAACATTAATGAGAAAACGTATTAGAAGTGATAAACGACGCCGATTCGCAAAGATTGCTCCGTATACTTCTTGTTCTTCAGAATATTTATAACCTCACGACTCTACCAATTCAAAATCACTCACTCTCCAGGTCTTATCAAACCATGGAGCCAGAGGGCCGTATAACCTGAATATTGTATTCCAGCCCCTGCCAGGAATCGTTTGAATCCAGTTGCTTTCCATCCCCTCAGGAGCGCTGGGTCCTATATAGATGTCATAAGAACCATCTGAGCTCTCAACCAATCCTGGCGTGTTGCTATCGATACCTGGGAACTGCTCATCCGTCTGCAACATTGATCTTGTTTGATTGTCGTAGACAGTGAACGACCAGAAGTCGTTCATAGGCGCACTGGCAGGCACATTGACCCGATAAGTCTTGCTGCCATCAAATGTGTTGCCTTCGTCATCTGAATAAGCCACCGCATATTGAGAACCTTTACCGATAAATTCGGCAGCCATCGCTGGAGTAATACCTGTTGCGTAGAAATGCATTGCACTCCGGGCATCCAGTAGCCGCGCGCCGTCGTGTTCAAAAAGATAGCTTCGGTAAGCCAATGGGTTGATCCATTGACTGCCCTCATACAAATAAAAATACTCACTTCTGGGTTTAGCCATTTGCGTTCTAACTATGGCCGCGCCAATTTTTGCTGACTCATCCAGTATTTTTTTCATTCGGGCATTTGGGTTGAACGGCTGGCCTTTCTGTATTCCTATAGCGGCCAACGAACCCAATATTTCTGGGTTTTCTCCCCCCGAGGGCTCAGATTGCACTACCGCATTTATTTCACTGTAGATTTCTGCGTCCATACGGTGAATTGTATTGTTGGGTACGCCTGATGCATCCACGAATGTCATCTCTGGTGGATTATCTTTCATCGAAAGAGGGTAAATTTTGAATATGGCTTTGGTTGCATCCACTGCAGGTTTAGCACTGCCGTTTTCTTGGAAGCCTCTCCAAATAACCCAATTTCCATAGGTGTTTGTGCGGGCAACAAAGTAGCCCTCTGGAATATCGCCTTCATACCCAGGTGGAATAATTAAAAATTTACCGCCCTGGCCCTTATCCGGCCCCAGTCGGCCAAAGTCCGCAACATACTTGAACCAATGGTCATCGATAATGCCCAATACATCCGGTGGCGTTTCTATGACCATAGGCTCATCACCCAATTCCAACCAAGAAGACATATACACAGAGGTTGTATTTGGCGTTAGCCATAAAGCTTTTGAGTCCATCAGGCTTTCAAACAGAACGGCTGTCTGATTCGCAGGACCAAACTGTAACAAGCCCCTTTTCATAGCCTCCATGGAAGCGATTTGAATGCCATTCACGTAAGCATTAACACCATTGTGCAGATCAACATAGTCGTACACTTTTTCGGCTGTTTCCGGGAGAGGGACGCCATCAAAAAAGCTGAGGCTGCCCAATGTTTCAGTATTTAATTCATTCGGTGTTGAAATTCCTGCGGGGATTTCAGTTGTCATTCTCATTTGCGGCGAGTCTGGGGTCCCGGCATTCGGTGACGTATCGCCCGGAGCGCACGCTGTGAGAAAAACGCCTGAACTTAAAGTGATAATTGCAGTAAATGTTTTCATATTTTTCTCACAAAAAATTATTTCAACAAAATTAGGGACGGCATTTCTTCCGCAAAAGCGCAGTATTAGATGCAACCGGCAATAGAAGATTGCTATATTTTGACTTTACTATCAAATGATTTCCGATTCTCAAACATTCACTTTGGCATCCGCTGATTTTTCTTGCTGGAGGCTTCTATTTCCTCTACTAGAAAAATTACTTTTTTCTTAACGCCCTGTTGTTTTCGACACCGGTAAATACTCCAAGATCCAAGATGACAGTTGATAGCGATTGACCGTAAAAAGCTCTCCTACGAACTGGGCGGTAAAGCACTAAACCGTCCAAAAACCCGGGCTGTTTTTGCGCCACCTTGCATTAGAAATATTCCAGCGATGACAGCCAACCTTAGCCATCAGACACGCCATTTGGCGGCCTGCATAGAGAGTTGTTGGTCGAATCGGCCTCAAGCCATCGCATAGCCCTCAAGCCATCGCATAGCCTCATCGGCACAGTCAAATACTCGGACATCGATTCCGCGATTCACCGCGACCGTCTCGCCGAACTTGTCTGGATGGATAGCCGATGTTTTGGCCACATACGCAAATCGAATACCGGACGACACGCCGCGTGCAAGGAAAGCGCTGTATTCCTTCGCGGCAAACACTGCGCGCCAGTAGCGCTCCATAGTGCTGGGACTGCCCTCGACATGGATGCAGTCCACCATTACGCGGCGTGCCTCGTGCTCGGATGCGGCTTCGAGTATGCGCACGAAGACAGGGTTCGCATCCGGAAAAGAGCATCGTCCCGTGACTTGAACTCGGAGATAACCCTCAAGCGGCGATACCTCGATGTGCAGACTCATGTCAGTTCCTTTCTTAAGTTAATGCCCACAACAGCCTTGAATCTGGCTGCCTCGGAAAGGACAGCGGATGCCTGACCATGTTGTCTATCTATGCCCCATAACGCTGTTGAGTGGATGGCCGAAGATTCATATTGCTTGCGCTGCTTAGGTCGCTTTTGGCCAGATCGTATCAGCTTAATTTCTCAGGTGCCATTTTGGTTTCGCATCTTTAATGACTGGCATCAGCTGGCAGTTTAATTTTTCCAGCGCTGGTTTTAGACAGTGAACTTTTAAAAATAAATTCTTTCGGAACCAAATGCGGAGCCAGCTTATCTCGGCAATAGGCAATCAAGTCTGCATCATTGACCTGACCGGTGACCACAATCATTGCGGCAACGTACTCACCCAATTGCGGATCAGGTTTGCCAAACACGACTACTTCATTGACTTTTTGGTGTTTGCGCAACACCGCTTCGATGACATTCGGATAAATATTGACCCCGCCGCGATTAATTACATTGTCGGCACGACCATGCAGGTAATAACGACCGTTTGAATCGATGGAGGCTATATCACCGGTATAGTACCAGCCAGCGTCAATGCCTTCGCTTCGGGCAGTGTCTTTATCGCCTTCCCAAGCACTATCGCTAATCCCTGCCCCCCGACAGCGCAGCAGTCCGGGGGTGTCAATTGGCACTGTGCTGCCATCATTATCGACAATCTCATGCTCCAAAAATGGCATAGCGCGGCCCAGGCTTTTCGGTGCGGTTGCCATGTCATCAGGGCCGGCAACGCATAGCAAGCCCGATGCCGACGTGCCAAAAATATCGTAAAAATTTGCGTTGATTTGCGTCACTGTGAGTTTTTTTTCATCGGGGGTGAGGGGGCCGCCCGTACTAATCAGGTAAATCAGGTCATGCAGCAACGGTGGACGACTCTCGGGCAGTTCAAGCAGCCCGCGTACAATAGTTGGCACCACCAAAAGCAGGGTTGCCCGGTGTTGCTTTACTGCCTTGATGATTTCCTGGGGTGCAAACAGTGTTGGATACAGAATGACCACATTGCCCAGACAGAGGCTATCCAGGCAGTAAAAAATGCCGGCGCTAAAACACAGCGGCAAGCAGGACAGATAGCGGAGTCCCGGCAGCGCTTCAAACACTTTCAAATTACGCTGCAGGCGAGCGGTGAAATCTTCAAAAGTGCAATACACCCCTTTGGGATCGCCGGTGGTGCCGGATGACAAACTAATCAGGAAGGGTGTGACGTTGTTCACAGGCGGTAATGGCGTGCCCGAATCAGGCAGGTTGTGCAGCCAGACACCGTCCACATAAATAGTTATCGGATCCTGCAAGGCGCGTATATCCGGTGAACCCGGCACCCGTGCAATTCCGGTCAGCGCGAAATAATCGCTTAGCCGCTCGATTTCACGAGGCGATGCCCGCCAGTCCAGCGGCACGACAGTTACGCTGATGCGGATTGCGGCCAGCAGCACAGCGACAAACTCCCATGTATCCTGCAGCTGAATACCCAATCGATCACCGTCAGTGAGGCCCTGCCGCAACAGTTCGGCTGCACAACGATCAACAATATTCCGCAGTTCACCCGCGCTTAGGGTGGTGTTACCGCAGATAAGTGCCGTCGCATCAGGCTGTGCATCAGCGTGTTGATAGATTACTTCGATCAGGTTGGGAGTGCTTGCCAAGTTGATCATCCCGTCAGCTATTCATACGTTTGGATAATAATAGTCTCTATGCTACAGATGATCTGCTGGGTTAGTATACAACTCGAATTTGGTTTTTCTGCCATTTATTGGATGGCAAATTAATTATGGGGAAGATTAGGATCGAGGTTAAAGAGGCAACGATCTTAAACATAATGCCTAGAGCCGCATTCAGCTCGCTGGGTATCTATCATTCGCCGCAGAGTCCCATCGAGCAAGTGGTCTGTGCGCTCTGGAGTCGCCTGCTGAATTGCTCTGAAGTTGGTGCCCATGATGACTATTTCATCTTGGGAGGAACCTCCATGCAAGCGCTGGAGATGTTTGAGGACCTCAATAATCGCTACCGACTGGCACTGCCAGTGTCGGCGTTATACCAAGAATCCACGCCACACAAACTGGCTGACCGTATCGAAAAAGAGTTGAGTAATCTTCCGACCAGCGGTGCGGAAGCAGAGGCCTTGCCTGTGCGTATTGCTGAAGGTCCGGAGCCGGTATTGTTTCTGGTACCCGGGCTGGAATGCGAGCCCATCACCTTCGAAGGACTGGGTCGACTCATGCGCGGCAAGCGCAGTTTGTATGGACTGCAGCTGCCCGGGATGTACAGCAACGAGCCCCCGTGCGCGGACATCGGCCTCTTGGCAACAGCACTGATTGCTGATATGCGTAAGATCTCTCCGACCGGACCGTACTATTTACTGGGACAATGCGCAGGTGGACTCGTTGCCATGGAAATCGCACATCAGCTGCATGCGGCGGGTGAATCCGTCGCACAGGTCGTGGCGTTGGATCCCCCATGGGTATACATCGACCCTCGACTGAAAACACAGCGTTCAGCGTATGGGTTCAAATACGTCGGGTGGAGACTGCAAAAATTTTGGCGCAGTCTGTTTACGCAACCCTTACGGTATACCTTTGGCGTCTATTGGGCGAAGGAAAAACAACATGCTTATACCGCAGTGCGTAAACGTGTCCAGTATGCGTATCGCAAAGCATTGCTTGGTTATGCGCCACAGTTGTGCAGCGCTCCGTTAACGTTGATTGGGTTACCGCAACGGGGGGATGGCCGGGTGGCGAAATGGCGTGATTTCGTGGGTTCCACGGCAGATATCATGGAGTTTCCCGGGCGTTCGTCAGGGAAGATTTTGAGCGGAAACAATGTGGCAAAGCTTGCGGCTCTGGTTACACTTCCAGAATAATTGTTTGCTGCCAGTAGTTCGATCTCGTTGGTTCCGGTTAATGGCGTCAGTATGCAGGCGCGCTAAGAAACCCATTTAACTGCGCGGGGGGAAGTACCAATCTGCAAGCCCCACCTCTGCCCGAGGAACGGGTTACAGCAACCGTTTGAGGAAATTGAAATACTGGTGGCTAACTCTGCGCCGCTGCAACTTGGCCGAAGACTTGCAGGAAGGCATCAACCTCTTGGCCTCCCGTCACGATGTACTTTTCATTAAAAGCGAAAACCGGCACACCGCGACCTCCCGAGGCCTGCATATAAGGGCATGATGCGATACTCGCTCTGATGCCATCCTGGGCAGCCGTACTCATGAAGTGGTCCTCGGCTGCATCGGCATCAAGACCGACAAATTCTGCAATAGCCCGCAGACGATGGGGGTCGCTAACATTCTCGCCGTCCTCGAAGACAATCTTGAACACTCGGTTAACCACAATGCTCTGAAGTCGCTGCGCCTCTTCTTCGCTGGTCTTTAGCCCTTCTTCCCAGGCCCAATCAATCAGGCAAAGACTGCGCAAGGTGGAAGCAATCACCCCCTTACCTTTGTCGCTGGCCCACTCAATGCCAATGGACTTGCCAATCGGACGCATGCGTTCACGGCTCGCGGCATAAGCCTCTTCGCCCATCATTGCAATCATGTGCGCCCTGGACGGCGTTCCTTCAGTGCCTGTATCGGGGGCCAACATAAAGGGGAGCCATTTCACCCGAAAGGTGTAACCTTGCTCACGGGCTTTTGCCATAGCCTGCTCAAGCCTTTTGCCACCAATTAGGCACCAGGGGCATCCGGGGTCGAGAACGATTTTAATGTCAATGTGCTGGTGGGGCATGGGTGTCAGTTTCTTTAGATTATGATGAAACATTGAAAAAAAGGAGCGCCTTACCTAAGGCTACAGGCGCCCCTTTCTACTCTAAAGTCCGCTTCCACCACCATGCCTTGTGCATAAATTGGGCACGCAACTTGTCTAGCCACCATTGGCCAGGGTGTCGCCATTACGCAAGAATGTCGGAGAAGAGCTAGTCAGCGGTGTGCTCTAGTGACGAATGGTGCACCACAATGCGGAGCTGCCCATCGTCATCCTTTACAAACTGCCAGGTCTTGTCGACCGTTGTGACATTGCCGTCCTTATCCGTAAAATGAACTTTTCCCATTGTGCTTGCG
>JAQWPD010000030.1 GCA_029245525.1 Gammaproteobacteria bacterium
ATCGGCATGCAAAATCACCGCCGCCGCTTTCGTACCGGAAAGCTGATCGAGGTACTTCGAGTTGGATAAAAAAGAAATACTGTCAGAACAGGCTCCGTCGAGCGTGGCAACGCGACTCACCCGCGTATCGGGGTCTCCATGGACCTCGGCTGAAAACATCTCAGCCAGCTCAGCAAGACTGCGTGATTCGCTCATACTCACCCCCCCCGACTAATCTATCAGTGCCGAAGAGCGCCATGCAGCTGCCGCCAGTCTCCGGAATACTCTCTTACTTAGAAGACTTAAAACGCGCCTCAAGGCCTTCCAGAATTGCATCGGTAATATCAAGGCTATTACTCATGTACAACACGCCATCACCGAGCACCAAGTCATAACCATTTTCATTGGCATAACGCTGAATCTCTGAAAACAGATCCTGCTGCATACGACCCAACATTTCGTTACGACGCAGCTCAAAGTCTTCGTTAAGCTCGTTTACACGGCGCTGAAGATTGCGTTGGTCATTCTGCAAATCGCGCTCAGCATTACGCCGCTCATCAGCACTCATCACATCGATATCACGCTGCAGTTTTTCCTGCTTTGCTTGAAATTCATTTTGCAACACAACCATCTCGGCCTGTACCGGCGAGAACTCATCCTCAAGAACCCGCTGCGCAGCTTTTGCCTGTGGTGACTCCCCCATTAACCTCGGCGCATTCACTACACCGATTTTCATCGGCTCTGCGGCAACCGCAATGGTGGTCAGTATCGACAAGGTAATCAATGCCAGAAAACGGGTAAATTTTTTCATAGTTATTCTTCCTCAATAAAAGCAGATAAAAATACCTACAGCAACATTCACGATCACAGCATGCAGATATATTATTGAACGCTCGAAAACCGTTCAGCTCAAGCTAGAACGCACCGCCAATGGTGAACTGGAAACGCTCGGTATTGTCGCCAAAGCTTGTTGCCGAAAAACTTTCAGCATTCAGCGGAATTGCGTAGCTAAACTTAAACAAACCCAATGGCGACAACCAACTTACCGACACGCCAGTGGAGTACTTCAACTCGCTATCACTAAATTCATAACCGATCGGCGAACCATCTGGCGCTTCGAATTTTACATTACCGTTAGAGAATACATTGCCGATATCAAAAAACAATGATAGTCGGGTTTTTCGCTGCAAAGACTCAGGCAAAGGTAGAATAACCGAGGTCTGCAACGCAGTGAGTATATTACCGCCGTAAGGGTTGCCGAGGCTATCAACAGGACCAAGATCGTTCTCTTGGTAGCCGCGAACCGTATTCGGGCCACCCGCAAACCTATTGCGATAAGGCGGAATAGATGTGGTGCCACCGTAGCTTTCGCCGTATGAACTGTCGAAATTGAAGGCCAGTATGAAGTAACGCGCAAATGGCAGGTACTGAGAAAAACCGTAGTTTAAAAACCAATACTCCACTCCACTTCCGGGAATAGCGGCCGACACAGTAGCACGATGCCGTGCGCCCCGAGTAGGAAACAGCGAGCGGTCACGAGAGTCATAGACCCAACCCGTCAACAATTCAAATGTATCAAAATCAGTGGTTGCGGTCGTCGCATCAATCACTTCTGGGCTGCCGTTAGACAGCACCCAGTCTATTGCCTGCTGCGAGCTGCCAAAACGGTTTGTCGCCAACTCGGACCTCTGCCAGGTACCCCCGTATATAACCCGCTGATATTCGGTTAACGGATAGCCGTACTCAACGCCAAGGCTTAGCGTAGTGGTATCGAACGTCGAGGCGCTCGCAGTAAACTGAGTGATTTCACGATGAGTGATCGAAAGCGTGCGACTCACCTCATTCGGGGTGATATAAGGGTTAGTGTATGAAGCGCCAATAACGGTACTGTACTTACTGAGGTTGAGGTCGGCCGTAACCCGGTTACCAGTGCCCATAAAGTTGGTGTGCACAAAATTACCGTTCAACAAAATACCCTGCCCATCGGAGTAACCGATACCACCGCCGAAACTGCCCGGCAGCCCTTCTTCAATTTGGAAATCAACATCCACCTGATCATTCGTCCCGGGCACGGGATTCGTTTCAACCGAGACTTGCTCGACATAGGGCAGACGCTGCACGCGCACACGGGAACGCTCAACCTGACTGTTATTCAAATAGGCGCCTTCAAACTGCCGCATCTCACGTCGAAACACTTGATCGTTGACGGATGCCGCCCCATCAAAATTAATATTGCGCACATACACTCGATTCTTCGGCTCAACATAAAACGTTAACGCTACAGTCTTATTTACCTTGTCCAATTCGGGCACCGGCTGTATCTCGGCAAATGAGTAGCCCTCAGCACCGAGTACCATCTTTAAAAAATCGACACTATTACTGATGCTGCGCTGTGAATAGATCTGCCCTGGCGCCACTTGCACATAGGGGCGCAATGCCTCCTCACCCAAAAGCAGATCGCCGGCCAGCTTTACCTCTGAAATTGTATATTTATTCCCTTCACTGATATTGATAGTGATAAACACACTCTTCTTATCAGGTGACACCGCAACCTGCGTCGATTCGATCTGGAAGTCGGCATAGCCACTATCCATATACATCGACCGGATAACTTCTAGATCGCCCGATAACGCTTCTCGCGAATAAAGATCGTCTTTGCGAAGGAAAGAGAGAAAATGCGGCGTACGCAAAGCAAGCTCATCAAGGATATCTTTATCGTCATAAATAGTATTGCCCACAATATTTATCTGGCGGATCTTGGCACGTTTGCCTTCTTTAATAACGATCTCGATGGCCACCTTATTACCGGGCATGTCAATTACCGTACTCTCCACCTGAGCTGAGTACTTACCGCCACTATAATACTGATCGAGCAATGACTGCTCGACCTCATCAAGCACCGCCTGATCGAAAATACGACCACTTTTCAAACCAATCTTTGCCAAGGGCTCTTCGAGGTCCTCAGTTTTAATATCTTTGTTGCCTTCAATAGTGAATGACTCAATCGAAGGACGTTCCAGGACCACAATAACCAGCGTTTCGCCGTCTTGGTAAAGCGTTACGTCGCGGAAAAAGCCCGTATCGAATATGGCTCGCAATGATTCCTGCACGCGCACCGGTGTCATTTCATCGCCAAGATTAACCGGCAGGTAGTTGAACAGGGTACCTTCAGAAATACGCTGTAAACCCTCCACACGAATATCCCGCAGAACGAAATCATCGGCAGCACTCAGCGCCCCGCTTACCAGTAGCAGACACACAAGAGATAAAACTCTTATTGCGCGCGCAAAAAGAGCCTGAAAGTTATCCGCAAAAATCACAGGCCAACCAAATCAACAACAACTAACAAATTAAAAGAAACGCGACAGATCATTGTAGAACGCAAGCGACATCACCATGAGAAGCATTGCAATCCCAAACTGCTGACCAATCAACTGGGCACGCTCTGAAACAGGCGAGCCTTTAATAGCCTCTACAGCCTGATAAACAATCTGTCCGCCGTCAAGAACGGGAACAGGCAATAAATTTAGAATACCGAGGCTAATACTAACAATCGCTAAAAAATTGAGAAATGGCGCCACACCTATTCGGGCAGAGTACCCCGCATACTCAGCAATGTTAATCGGTCCACTGATATTTTTCACTGAAACGTCACCGGTAAACATCCGCCCAATCATCCGCACCGTTAGTGCCGACATCGCCCAGGTCCGGCTCACCGCCTCGCCAAGCGCAGCGGAAACGCCATAGCGTTGATTTGATATATATTTCTCGGCCAGGTCTGCCGGTGGCCGCGTCGCCATTCCAATACGACCAAAGCTCTGACCATCTTCTTCGGCAATACCAATTACCGCGTTAACATCAAGAACAATCCCGTCTCGGTCGAGCTTCATTGTAATATTTTGCCCCGGACGCGCACGGACATAGTCCACCCACTCGACCCAACTGCCAATTAACTCACCATCTGCCGACACCACCAAGTCACCAGGCAGCACACCGGCTAAGTCCGCAGGACCGCCCGGTGTAACCTCACTAACCAGAGCCGGCACAACCGGAGCCCAAGGTTTAAAGCCTAATACGTCGAACAATTTACCCGGTTCTGTGAGGTCGGTAATTCGACCGCTGACATCGAGTTGCAACTGCCTTGCATTGCCCTGATCACCAACAACTTTCATAGCAATTGGCTCGTCAGCCAGCAATTCATCAAGAATAAATAAAATTGCTCCATCCCAGGTACTAACGCTGTCGTTACCAACCATAAGAATTCTATCGCCGCTCTCAACACCAGCCCTCGATGCAATCGAGTTTTCAGTAACTTCACCAACTATAGGCTGAACTCCTGGAACGCCAATAATCAACATAGTCCAATAGGCCACGATGGCAAAGGCGAAGTTCATTAATGGACCCGCCGCCAAAATAGCAATCCGCGAACTCACTGGCTTGCGCGTGAATGCCCTGTCAGTTTCAGCAGGATCGACATCGCCTTCACGCTCATCCAGCAGCTTTACGTAGCCACCTAAAGGGATGGCCGAAATACAATACTCTGTCTGATCGGGATCTTTCCCGCGCCAGGTCATCAGCGGCTTGCCGAAACCTATGGAGTACCGCAGCACCTTAACGCCGCACCAACGGGCGACGATATAATGACCGTATTCGTGAACGGCCACCAAAATACCGATGGCAACGACAAAGGCGACAATTGAAATAAAAATAGTTTCCATATCTGAGCGTCAGACCGCAATTAGGGGTGGCAGTTTCCCGAACCACCAAAGAATGACTGTATATAATGGCAACGCAGCAACAACACCGTCTATCCGATCCAGAATGCCACCGTGTCCCGGCAGTATTTTGCCTGTGTCCTTAAGGCCTGCATTGCGCTTAAACAAACTAACGGTGAGGTCGCCAACCACCGATGCTATACCCACGGATACGCCCAAAAGTACAGCTTGTGACAAAGCCCAGTCGAGCAAATAGTGGCCTAAACAGGCGGCGACAGCTGCGCTGATTAAGCCACCGAAAAGCCCCTCAACTGTCTTACCAGGACTCACGCGGGGCAGCAACTTGTGCCTCCCTAGCGCTTTACCGACGAAATAGGCACCAATATCGGCAGCGGCGACAATCCAGAAGAGCAGGAACAACAGCACCGGACCATCGCTTCCAGCCAGTATTAAACGCTCAGCAGTTAACCAAGCTGGCAGCAAGAATGACAACCCAGAAATTATCACAACAGGCTTTGAAATTACGCGAGTCCACGAGAGCAACGCCACTAATGCTAGCGTCCAAATTACTGCAGCAACGATCAATGCTGGCATCAAAAGTAATTCACCTTGTCGCCAGATTACCAGCATGGCCACAAACGCAATCAGTGAATAAATTGCTCGGCCCGGCCATGGCCTCCAGCCAGCGAATCCCGCCCACTCTGCAACCGCAATGAGCAGCGCGAGGGAAAGAAATGCGGCAGCATAGATCACTGGCGCAAAAAAAAGTATGGTAAGAAACCCACCAGCAAGAATAACGGCAGTAACTATGCGCAGAGTAAGCATTGACATCAGCGGACAAATAACCCAAATGACTTATACCGAATCAAGCTGTTCTCCGGTGCGCCCAAACCGGCGTTGGCGCTGCTGAAAGAAATCAATCGCGTCAGCAATATCTTGAGGACCAAAGTCAGGCCATAATACATCCGTAAAATACAGTTCCGCATAGGCAATATCCCATAACAGAAAGTTGCTCACACGACGCTCACCACCTGTCCGAATTAACAAATCGGGAGCTTCAATTCCACGAAGACACATATGCTGTGCAACCAATTCTTCGTTCACATCCACAGCTGCTATCTGTCCAGCCTCAACCTCGACTGCTATCTTGCGGGCAGCATTAGCAATATCCCAGCGGCCACCATAAGCCACGGCAACCACCAGCTCCATTCTTGTATTACTGGCAGTCTGATCTTCTGCTCGCTGCAGGCGCTTCTGAAGAGCCTTTGAAAGCTCCTGCCGATTGCCGACAAACCTGACCCGAATATCATTTTTATGAAGCACATCAACTTCATGCTGCAACACCTCTAGAAACAGGCCCATCAGGCTAATGACTTCATCAGCAGGCCGATTCCAGTTTTCACTACTGAAGGCAAATAGCGTGAGTATTTGAACCCCTCGTTGAGCGCAGCTCTCTACGATGGCACGGGTACTTTTAACCCCTGCACGATGCCCCAGAGCGCGGGCCTGCCCCCGTTGTTTCGCCCACCGGCCATTACCATCCATGATTATGGCGATATGCTTCGGCAAATCTTCTATGAGAGAGGAATCAGACATCTTTAGTAAACCTAAGCAGAAATACCCGCTTAAATTGCCATTAACTCAGTTTGCTTTGCTTCAGAAATTTCATCCAGCTTAGCCACATACTCATCAGTTAACTGCTGAACATCTTGTTGAGCTCGCCGATCATCATCTTCAGAGATGTCTTTATCTTTAAGCAGCTCTTTAACATCACTGAGAATATCGCGGCGAATATTACGGATCGCAACCTTGCCCTGCTCGGCTTCGTTACGAACAATCTTTGTAAGGTCGCGACGGCGCTCTTCAGTGAGGTCAGGAAGTGGCACGCGAATAACGTTGCCGGCACTCATTGGATTCAAGCCCAAGTCTGCGGCCATAATAGCTTTTTCAATGGTCGGCACCAGAGCCTGCTCAAACGGTGTAACGGCCAGCGTGCGGGCATCATCCACAGTGATGTTAGCCACTCGGTTCAACGGGGTCTCTGATCCGTAATAATCTACAGTGACCTGTTCCAATAGGCTCGGATGAGCACGGCCAGTTCGTATCTTGACGAAGGTTGCTGCCAGGGCAGACAAGGTCTTTTCCATACGCTCGCGACCATCTTTTTTAAGATCTTCAATCATGCTGTTTACAATCCCTTCTCTCTAAACAGAGCAATACCGCCCGGCACCAGCCAAAAAACTTAAAACTAATTACTGTCTTCAACAATCAACGTACCTATATCAGCACCTTGAACCAAATCTAACAGTGCGCCGCGCTCATGCAAATCGAATACACGTATCGGCAGGTTGTTGTCGCGGCACATAACAATAGCCGTGGTATCCATCACACCGAGACGATCAGCAATGACCTGATCAAAACTCAGTTCTGAGTAACGTGTCGCTTCAGGATGTGTCTTCGGGTCTGCAGTATAAACGCCATCAACCTTGGTTGCTTTAAGCAGCACGTCTGCATTAATTTCAATGGCACGCAATGTGGCGGCTGTATCGGTTGTAAAAAAGGGGTTGCCCATACCAGCGGCAAGTATAACTACCCGGCCCTTCTCCAGATGACGAACGGCGCGACGACGGATATAGTCTTCGCAAACATCATGAATCGCCAGAGCCGACATCACGCGCGCGGGCATTCCAATGCGCTCGAGCCCGTCTTGAAGGGCAAGCGAATTAATCACCGTTGCCAACATACCCATATGATCGCCGGTGACACGATCCATTCCAGATCGGGCAAGACCTTCGCCGCGGAAGATGTTACCACCACCAATAACCACTCCCACTTGCACACCCAAGCTACTGATGGCCGCAATATCACGGGCGACCTGACTCAGCACATCCGGATCAATGCCGTATTGGCTCGAACCCAGCAAGGCTTCACCGCTCAACTTTAGAAGTATGCGCTGATAAGACAACTGATCACTGGACATGGGTACTGCGCCTCCGACACATTTGATTTCTAAAAAGAACCCCGCAAAAGCGGGGTACTTAAATTGCTACAGTGAAACCAACAACACGCCCTGCCGACGAAAAACCGGAATTAATATGATTTTCTTCTGAGCGACGGGGATCATAAGACACCTTTATACATACATTAATTACTGGCCTTCACCTGGGCTGCAACCTCTTCCGCAAAGTTATCTTCTTTCTTCTCGATACCCTCACCCACCTCAAAGCGGATAAAAGAGGGTACTGTTGCGCCCTTGTCCTTCAGCAATTTGCCAACAGTGATGTCAGGATCCTTAACAAATGCCTGACCAACCAAGGTGATCTGCGCCAAATGCTTGCGCAGGCGGCCGGCTATCATCTTCTCAACAATCTCAGGAGGCTTGCCTTCGTTCAAAGCCTGCTCAGTAAGAATACGTCGCTCTCGCTCAAGATTTTCAGCCGGCACATCGTCCTCAGACACACAGATCGGGGCTGCCGCTGCAATATGCATAGCAATATCGCGCGCCAGATCTTCATCGCCACCAACAACATCAACGACAACGCCAATGCGGCCACCATGAATATAGCTGCCAAGAATACCCTCAGGCTGAACAATCTCAAAACGGCGCAGATTCACATTTTCGCCAATCTTAGAGATCAGTTCACTGCGTGCTTCTGCAAAAGACTTTCCATCAAAATCCAGCGCCGCAAGCGCTTCTACATCGTCAGGATTATTTGCCAACAGCAGTTCCGCGGTCTTCTGCGCAAAGCTTTTGAAGCCCTCATCGCGCGCAACAAAATCCGTTTCGCTATTAATTTCAGCCAACACACCGGCTTCTGCACTAACGGCAAACACCACAGCACCTTCAGCCGCAATACGGCCGGACTTTTTCTCAGCCTTCGCCTGGCCGCGGGTACGCAGTAAATCCTGTGCTGCTTGAAGGTCGCCTTTGGTCTCAACAAGAACCTTTTTACATTCCATCATGCCAACGCCAGTAATCTCGCGCAGCTCTTTTACCAAACTTGCTGTAACACTCATTGCTCTATCCTGAATATTTTTACTGTATAGCTAAGCAAACACGCGTGGTCGCCGAAGCAACCATGCGATCACTCTTTATCTTCAACCTTAGCTTCTTCAACGACAGGCTCAGCTGCTGCTTTTGCGGGCTCAGCTGCTGCGTCTGCAGGCTCAGCCTTCTTGGTTGCCGTTTTCTTTGCTGCCGTTTTCTTGGTTGCCGTTTTCTTTGCTGCAGTTTTCTTTGCGGCTTTCTTTTTCGCGGCCGGTTTTGTCTGGGGTTCACCCTTATCGTTGAGCTCGACGAATTCATCATTGCCAACCGGTACTGCAGGAATAGATGCTTTACCTGCCAATACTGCATCAGCTATACCTGTTGCATACAACATGGCTGCACGCATAGCATCATCGTTACCCGGAACCGGATAATCAACCGTATCCGGAGCGCAGTTGGTATCGACAATAGCAACCACTGGAATACCCAATGTACGTGCTTCGTTAATTGCGATTTTCTCATGGCCCACATCGATAATAAAAATCGCATCAGGCACAGAGTTCATATTTTTAATACCACCAAGACTGCGCTCAAGCTTCTCGTGCTCGCGTGATAAATCCAACTGCTCTTTCTTGGTGAGGCTGGCAGCTTTGCCACCTTCTTTAAGCATTTCTTCAAGTTCAAAAAGGCGCTTAATTGACTGCTTAATAGTCCGAAAGTTAGTAAGCATGCCGCCGAGCCAGCGATGACTAATAAAAGGCATCCCGCAGCGTTCTGCTTGACTCCGAATAGCCTCGCGAGCGGCACGCTTGGTGCCGACAAACAGAATGCGGCCGCCGCCAGCAGCTAGGTTTTTCACAAAACCACAAGCCTCCTGGTACATAGGCACAGTCTGCTCAAGGTTGATGATATGTATGTTGTTGCGTTTGCCAAAAATGAAGGGTGCCATTTTTGGATTCCAATAACGGGTTTGATGCCCGAAATGTGCGCCTGCTTCTAGCATTTGGCGCATTGATACGTCAGCCATGTTGAACTCCTAATTGGGTTGAGGCTTCCATG
The DNA here is from genome assembly GCA_029245525.1 of Gammaproteobacteria bacterium. Lineage (GTDB taxonomy): Bacteria > Pseudomonadota > Gammaproteobacteria > Steroidobacterales > JABIQA01. Next base: position 9,742 of record JAQWPD010000030.1, read on the forward strand.
TGTCCCAAATGACAACCGATAACATCAAAAAGGTAACTTTTGAGGGGGTGAAAACACTCCCGCGGGCTACTAATCTGAATAATCACCGGCACCCAGCCAAAATGTGACGACACATGTGAGGATTATTTGCGCAATGCGCGCGCGCTTTATACCATAAGCACCCTGCAGCGACAACGGGTTAGGGCCCAAGAATCAATGATCTGGGATAGCGCAACGCCCCGCTGATGATGGTGCTCCCCCCAAGAAAATACGATTCACCGCAAATCGGACCCAAAACCCGCGGCAGGCATAGCTTCGCTGTATAGTGGCGAGCCATCGACAGTTCCCGGTTAAAACAGATAAGGAAAGACTAAAAATGGGCATAGAGCTCAAAAATGAAGAAGCACAAGCAAAAATGCGTATTGCGGGGCGTCTCACCGCGGATGTGCTCGACATGATTGGCGAACACGTCAAACCCGGTGTCACAACCAATGAACTTGATGAGATTTGCCACAAATACATTGTAGACACTCAAAACGCGATCCCTGCGCCCCTTAACTATCGCGGATTTCCGAAATCGATATGCACATCGGTAAACCACGTGGTATGCCATGGCATACCCGGTGACAAAATACTTAAAAAGGGTGACTGCATCAATATCGACATCACCGTTATTAAAGATGGCTATCACGGTGATACATCTAAAATGTTTCACGTAGGTAAACCTAATATTCAAGGTAAACGTCTCGCAGAAGTCACCCAAGAGAGCTTATACCTTGCCATTAAAATGGTAAAACCGGGTGTTCGCCTTGGTGATATTGGTGCAGCTATTCAAAAATATGCAGAGAGCTTTAATTACTCTATCGTACGTGAATACTGCGGGCACGGTATTGGCAGTGAATTTCATGAAGAACCACAGGTAATGCATTACGGTAAAGCAGGCACTGGCGAAACATTAAAAGCAGGTATGTGTTTAACTATTG
>JAQWPD010000104.1 GCA_029245525.1 Gammaproteobacteria bacterium
TCTGGTTATTGCGGCACTGACCTTTGCGGGCTGGTATTTCACTGGCGGTGAAACCGCTCAGGCTTTAATTGCTGCAGTTTCTGTGCTGGTTATAGCCTGCCCTTGCGCGCTGGGTTTGGCGACACCCACCGCAATAATGACTGGCACTGGTGCTGCCGCTCGCGCGGGAATTCTGATTAAAGATGTTGAAGCATTGGAGCATGCCCATTCAATTAATGCCGTGGTGTTTGATAAGACCGGCACTTTAACCAGCGGGCACCCGGCAGTGGTTGGAATGCACGCTACTAACAATGATGAAACTGCACTGCTGTCCATGGTTGCATCTTTGCAACAGGGCAGTGAGCATCCTCTGGCGAAAGCGGTTATAGCTCGTGCCAAAGAAGCGGCAGTAGAGTTGTTTGCGGTGACTGAATTTAAATCCCACACGGGTCATGGTATTGCGGGGGTTGTTGCTGATGCCTCTGTTATTACCGGCAATGAACAATTTATGCGCGATAACGGGGTCGATACAGCGCCGGAAGCTGAACGAGCTGCAGAGTGGGAGCGCGAGGGTAAAACGGTAACCTTTGTTGCCTGCAATGGCGCATTGCAGGGCCTTCTTGCTATCGCTGATCCGTTGCGCCCGGAGTCGGCTGCGGCAGTGGCAAGCTTGCAGGCTATGGGTATCCAGACTTTATTGTTATCAGGCGATTCAGTGCTCGCGGTCGCCGAAATAGGTCGCCAGTTGGGCATCGATGAAGCTATTGGCTCGGTGAAGCCAGACAAAAAGTCGGCCAGAGTTGAGAGCTTACGCAGAGAGGGCTATGTTGTTGGCATGGTTGGTGATGGAATTAATGATGCGCCGGCTTTAGCGTTGGCCGACGTGGGTATTGCGATGGGTTCCGGTACTGACGTTGCGATGGAAACAGCCGGTATTACGCTGATGAGATCCAATCCGTCTTTGGTTCCGGCGGCTATCTCGGCCAGTAGGGCCACGTGGAGTAAGATCAAACAGAATTTATTCTGGGCATTTGCATACAATTTAGTCGGTATTCCATTTGCCGCCGCTGGCATGCTTAGTCCCACTATTGCCGGTGCGGCGATGGCATTCAGCAGTGTCAGTGTTGTTACAAACTCCTTATTGTTGCGCCACTGGAAGCCGGCAGTACCACGTTCTAGCTTAGATTCGTAAGCTAAACTGTTTGGATAGCCTTATCCCGAAAGCCGGAGCGAGGAAATATACGATGAACGATAGCGGTGCAGATTTTAGCAAGTTGCAGTCACATACCTTCGAGTTGGCAATTCGCCTGGCTGCACTGTTTGTGCTCATTTACTGGTGCTTTATTCTCATTGAGCCGTTTCTGCTGATTGTGCTCTGGGGCATTATTGTGGCTATTGCGTTGTTGCCTGTATTCCAGACACTTAACCAGCTTTTGGGTCGGCGCCCGAAACTGGCATCCGGTATTCTTGTTGTACTGCTTATTGCCTTGCTGGTTATTCCTGCGGTGATGCTCACCGACAGCCTTATTATTAGTGCTCAGGCATTGGCGAAGTCCGATGGGTTTAAGTTAATGACACCCCCAGCGTCAATTGCACAATGGCCCTTGGTCGGTGAGCGCATTTTCGATGTCTGGCAGCGTGGCGCAACCAACTTGCCCGATGTGTTTGATGACTTTGAGCCGCAGATACGGGCGGTGGGGTCATGGCTGCTCGAGACGGTCACCAATACCGGCTTGGGCATTCTTAAGCTGTTCGTGTCGTTTGTTATTGCCGGCGTGCTGATGGCCAACTCTTCGAAGGCTATGGCCGCTGCCCAGATGCTTGCGGCGCGCTTGGTTGGGTCGCGGGGGCCTGCCTTCACCCAGTTATGCTCTCTCACCATCAGTAACGTTGCGATTGGTATTGTCGGTGTGTCGATTCTGCAGGCCAGTTTTCTTGGTCTTGGCTTTCTATTAATCGATTTGCCGGGCGCGGGCTTGCTTGCGCTGCTGGCTCTGGTTCTTTGTATTGTTCAGCTTGGCGCGGGGCTGGTCACTATTCCGACAATTCTCTATGTGTTTTCAACCTCTGACCTTGCGCCTGCCATAATCTTCGCCATATGGTCTATTGTCATTACGCTGAGCGATAGCGTGCTGAAGCCCATGGTGTTCAGCCGTGGTGCTACGGTTCCAGGACTGGTGATTTTTCTGGGCGCTATTGGTGGCTTATTGTCTTACGGCATTATCGGTTTGTTCGTGGGTGCCGTAGTGTTGTCATTGGGTTACAACTTTTATGAGGCCTGGCTGGCCGAAAACCGGCAGACTTCATCGCCCAAGGAAGACTGAGCTTTGTGGCTTGCTGAGTTGGTGATGACGCTACTCATTATTAACCCAGCAGATTTTTACGCCGCTGTTGTTTCCGGCGAATAAATCTTCCACAGCCTGTGGCATGTTTTCAAGTCCATCGCTAAGATCTTCGCAAAAAATGAGCTCGCCGCTACTGTGCCATTGGCGCAATGCTTGTTCTGCTTCGGCAAAGCGTTCCCAGTAATCGAAGACAATAAATCCCTGCATAGTGGCGCGCTGATACAGCAGGTTGCGGTAGTTAATGGGTCCGGTGTCGGCATTTGGATCGTAATCGGTTGAGATAAACCCGCACACAGCGACCCTGGCATTCAGGCTTATATGGGCGAGTCCTGTGTTTAATATGTCGCCGCCTACGCTATCGAAAAACAGGTCAATGCCCTTTGGGAATTCTTTTGCGAGCTGATCATTCAGGTCTGCGGTTTTGTAATTTATAGCCCTATCGAAACCCAGTGTATTTATCAGCCATTGGCATTTTTTATCGCTGCCCGCAAGCCCAACTACCTTGGCAGCTCCCTTGATGCGAGCTATTTGGCCGGCGGCGCTGCCTACGCCGCCAGCGGCCGCTGAAACGAGCACATTGTCGCCGGCTTTAATACGACCGGCTTCGAGCATGCCGAAGTAGGCGGTTGCACCTGATTGACCCAGAATGCCCAGTTCAAGCGAGAGCGGCCGCAGCGGCGAGCTGATTTTTTTGGTGCTAAAGACAAATTCTTTACCTCGGGGCTGTTGCAAAGAGTAATCCTGCCAGCCCAGCGAGCCGACAAAGTATTCGCCCACAGTGTAGTCCGAGTTTTTTGAGCTAACGATAACGCCGATACCACGACCGCGCATAACCTCACCGACAGGAACATTGCCGAGAAACTGTTGGTGGCTCACGTCGAGGTAGCCGCGCAATGCAGGCCCCGGCGCCAAGTAAAGCGTTTTTACCACAAACTGATCATCAGTGGGTTCGGGCACTGAACGTTCAACCCACTCAAACAACGCCGAGCTTATCGGTTCATCGGCTTCCGGGTAGCGCGCGACACGCCATTGTCGATTGCGGGTTTCTGACATAGCTCAGTAGCTACTCATTTATGATGAGATCTTGCGGCACACTTGACAGGCATTCGCAGCCATTACCGGTAATTACCACCGTATCTTCCATGTGCACCGAACCCCAGCCAAATTCGCTGTGAGGCATGTCGACGTTGACCACCATACCGGCTTGCAGAGTTTGATCGGGTTTGTCTTGCGGTTGGACACCCGCCAACTTCGGATCATCGGTGTGTTCCAGACCAAGGCTGTGCACCACCGGATTGCGGAAGTGACGGAAACCACTGCTGCGAACCGCATGGCCTGTTGCTGCAGAGAGTTCGCTGTAGGTGATGCCCGGCTTTAAATATTCCTGAGCCACCTCCCAGCCATTGCAGATAGCGCGGTGTCTGTCTATGTGTTCAGCGGATGGTGTGCCGACTACGGCGCAGCGACCGAAGTCGCCATGATAGTGTTCGTACTTACCCAAGGCATCAAGCATGATGGGTTCATCGCGGCGGACTTTGCCATCGGGCAGCTCGCCTACACCGCACATCATGTAGACACCGCGACCGCCATGCTTAGCCATATTGGCCATGTAAATATCTTCGAGTTCCTGCCAGCTTGAACCTTCGCGCATTGCCTGTGCGGCCATCAGCAGAGCTGTTTCATTGATGGCCGCTGCTTTGCGAATTAAATGAAGTTCGTCTTCGGTTTTTACCAGACGAATTTCGTTAAATAGGTCGAGACGGTATTCCACTTGCACATCAAACAGACCACAGCCTTCTAGCCAGCCAGCCAGTCGCGGTTCATCAGTAGCGATACGTGCACTGCCTAAATCCGCTGCTTTTATCGCGCGGGCCAATGCCCAAAAACCATTGGCTGACATGTCTTTGCCATGTCGGCCAACCAGATTAACCCAGCGTTTTTCCAGTGAAGTTAGGTTTGCGCCTTTGCGGGCCTGCCAGCCAGTGTATTCAATGCCAGTAGCTGTGCCATCTTCATAGAGTCCATCAGCGGGCGAGGAGAAGCCATAGAGGTTGTTGATCCAGGTGCCTTTGGTTGCGGTTCTGCGCAGCTCTAATGCGGGCGCAATTAATCCGGCTGGCACAGTGAAGTCTCTTGGTACCAATGCGAAGTAGGCGCCATCATAGCCAACCGGTGTGTTAAACATGCCCCAGTAGTCGCTGAGGTAATACACATTAATAGGCTGATGGCCGATCAATGCATCGAAATTTTCACGCGCCATTATCTGGCTGGCGCGAGGGTGGTTTAACAGCATCATGTTCCTCCATATACTGTTAGCTACTATACCCAAAAAAGCGGGCTTTCGAAGCCGCTGGAGTACTCTGTGACTGCACAAACTACGGTTCATTCAATAAACTTACCGGTATCAATGGCCGGTATTGCCTACATCACCATCAGTGTTGCGGATATGGATGTCGCGCTTGATTTCTGGGTGGACCGTATGGGTTTTGAACTGAGTCGCCGCCGGTCGGGGAGTGATGAGCTGATGGCAGCACTGTGGGGTATTGAGGCTCATGACGTAATTGATCAGGCGTTACTCACCAGTCCCGGGGCTAGCGCAGGGCGGGTGCATTTAATGCAATTTGCACACCCGGGTGAGGCTGTCCGGCATGAGGCGGCGCCAACGGATATTGGCCCCAAGAATCTGGATATTAACTGCACCGATATGCATCGACATGTTGCCGACTTAAAGTCGGCCGGCTATAGCTTTCGTTCGGAGGTGGGCGAATACACGCTCGAAGGGTTGCACACACGCGAAGTCCAGATGCCCTGTCACGATGACATTAACATGGTGTTTATTGAAGTGTTGAGTGAAGCGGAAGCATTTCAGACTGACTTCTCGCCGCGGGGTTTTGCTGGGGTTACTTCATTTGTGGTTGTGGTGCCCGATACATTGCCCGAATCGCAGTTTTATCAGCAGTTGTTTTCGCTGGATGAGCTTTTGCATCATCGTGTGAGCGGCCCGGAGATAGAGGCGGTAGTGGGGTTGCCGAAAGGTGCCGCACTTGAGTTACGGATGTTGGGTAAAACCATAGAACCGTTTGGCCGCATGGAGCTGGTGAGCTATGAAGGCATTCAGGGGGTAAACCGGTTTAATCGCACCGTGCCATTTGCGACCGGAGTGATCAGCTGCGCGTTTATTGTACCGTTGCTGGCTAAAACAGTGGCTGGCTTAGAGGTACTGGCTTTGCCGGTGGCTGACGCCGGTCGGTTTAATACCGTATTGGGCGAGGCAGATGTTGTTAGAACAACATCGCCCGCCGGCATGAAAATTGATCTTTTGCAATTGGTTTAGGCTGTCTGTGCAGGCATGTTAAATTTCAAACTGCTCACGCAGGATACGTTCGTTTAGCGAGTGGCCTTGATCGAACAGCATAACCACCGACTTTGTCGGGTGCTGCGATACTGTAATTGATGCTACATCGTGCACCTCAGTGTGATCGGCCGACCCGCTGATTGGACGCTTTGCTGGATTAATGTTTTCAATTCTGATTTCTGCGGAACTGGGCAGCAAAGCCCCTCGCCAGCGCCGTGGGCGAAACGCACTGATGGAAGTGAGCGCCACCAGATCTGCACCAAGCGGAATGACCGGGCCATGAACCGATAGGTTGTAAGCAGTGCTGCCTGCCGGTGTCGCCACCAACACGCCATCGCAGATAAGATTTTCAAGATGCGTTTTGCCATCGACAACAATCTTTAGATTGGCAGACTGACGCGATGAGCGCAGCAGTGACACTTCATTAAAGGCGAGCCCATGAGTTACTTCGCCATTCGTTGAAACTGCGGTCATCGACAAAGGGCGCAGAGTCTCTTCCTCTGCATCGGCGATTTTGGCCGGCAGGTCATCGGCATCGTAAGCATTCATTAGGAAGCCGACAGTGCCCCTGTTCATCCCATAGATGGGGGTATGGGTATCCATGCAGTCATGGAGGCAATGCAGCACAAAGCCATCACCGCCTAGGGCAACGATGACATCGCAATTATCGATAGGCGCATTGCCATAACGGTTCGTGAGCTCCGAAAGCGCACCGCTGGCCGCATCTGAGTCGGAACTGACAAAGGCTATACGTGTTCTGGAATCGCTCACGGGGCATCCTGTTTAATGCAGGCGTCTAGCTTGCCACAAAGCATGGCAGATGTGGGTGGGCTATTGTTATTTTTACCGTTCTGGAGTCGCTGCCTATGCGCAGCGTTTTTGCCGAGATGCGCGCAAACACTAATTTTTGCGTGATTCGAAAAGACGATACAGGCGTCTTTTGGCGCCTCTAAGGGCATTCAGGGCAAGACTCATTATTTTTCCTGTGACACCTGGGTTACGTGCCGGGGAGGTCTTAGCGCATGATTTTAGCAAAGCAGGTCAGGCGACTTGTCCGGCAGCGTTGGCCGATGCCCACGCCCACTGGAAGTTAAAGCCACCCAGATGCCCGGTAACGTCAACCACTTCACCAATGCAGTACAGCCCGGGTATTGTTTTGGCTTCCATGGTCCTTGAGGAGAGTTCGTTGGTATCGATGCCGCCCAAAGTGACCTCTGCGGTTCGATAACCCTCGGTGGCGGCCGGCTTTAATGTCCAGCAATTAAGCACTGAGGCGATTGCTTTCAAGCGGCTGTCGGGTATCTCCGCAAGCTTGGTGTCAGTGAAGGCAGGCCAATAGCTGTTCTGCAGTTCCAGTACTAACGCCCGCGGCAATACCTCGTTGAGCACCGTACGCAAAACAACTTTGGGTTGCGTTTGTTTTGATTGGAGCAGCATCGTTTCAGCATGATCATCGGGAAGCAGGTTGAGGGATATCGATTCGCCGGGTTGCCAATAACTGGAAAGCTGTAAAGCGGCCGGTCCGCTCAAACCGCGATGGGTAAACAGTATGGCCTCACGGAAACTGGCCCGACTATTCTGCAGAATGGCGGGCAGGCTAATGCCTGAGAGTTTCTTGGTCAATTCGTGAATCGAGCCAGTGAAAGTAAACGGCACTAAACCTGCATGGGTTGCCAGCACATTGAGTTGGAACTGCCGTGCGAGCTGATACCCAAAATCAGTGGCGCCCATTTTTGGAATCGACAAGCCCCCGGTAGCCAATACTAATGATTCAGAGGTGAACCTTGAGCCATTGCTGCGAACCTGAAACCGCACTGAGTTGTGGTCTTCGATACGCTGCACATCGCTGATGGCGCTCTCGACGTTTATCGTGACTCCCGCGGCGAAACATTCGGCTTCAAGCATAGCCAAAATGTCTTTCGATGAATCGTCGCAGAACAGTTGGCCATTACCCACCTGAGGGTCTTTCTCGTGGTAGGCAATCCGGTGTTTGTTGACCAGAGCAATAAAATCCCATTGCGTGTAGCGGCTGAGCGCCGATTTACAAAAGTGCGGGTTGGCAGAGATATAGCGCGAAGGCTCGGTGTGCAGATTGGTGAAGTTGCAGCGCCCACCACCCGACATGAGAATTTTTTTACCGATTTTGTTGGCACTTTCCAGCACCAGTACGTGCCGGCCGCGGCTGCCTGCAGTAATCGCGCACATTAATCCAGCTGCGCCACCGCCAAGGACGATGACATCATAATGATTGGGATTGCTGACCGTGTTCATGGCTGCAATATAGCAGCCCTTCCAATAAAATAATCGTTATGGTTTTGGATAAGGCTATGCTGTCTTCTGTCAAAGACAAGCTCGAGAGCTGTTTTTCGATAAGGCGTGTTCTTTTATTGCGCAGTAAACCCGCGATAGAAATTTAGTGATTATTTATTTCAACAGTCGCTACCAAGACCGACCTGTGCTTAAAAGCTTGATATGGTTATTGCGCTACCAGAGCATGATTCTAAATGATCGCCGGCAACGTGGGCTGTTTGCATGCTAACCTTTGCTCATGACTAACAGTTTGGAACACGAGATTACTGGGCTTGCGTGTAAGTTGGCGGCGGCGCTGTCCGCGGCCGGCAAGAAGGTATCGGTGGCAGAGTCGTGCACCGGTGGTTGGATTGCAAAATCAATGACCGACTTGCCCGGCAGTTCGGCATGGCTTGAGTACGGATTTACCGTCTACGGTAACAAGGCCAAAACCGATTTGTTGGGCGTGCCCGCTGGACAGATTGAGGCCTTTGGTGCTGTGAGTAAAGAAGTGGCCGAGGCTATGGCATTGGGTGCTTTGCGCCGGAGCGCTGCGGATATTGCGGTAGCCGTTACCGGTATTGCCGGCCCGGATGGTGGTACGGCGGAGAAGCCGGTGGGTACGGTGTGGTTTGCCTGGGCCTTAAAAGAATCGACCAATGCCACCCGTGATGGCGCGGTACTGAGTCAGTGCGAGCTGTTTTCGGGCGACCGGAATGAGGTTCGTGCAAAAACGGTACAGGCTGCATTCGAAGGTTTGTTGAAGTTAACAGCCCTGTAGCAGGGCCTATGGCCGAACCTGTCCAGCGTTTATTTTTTGCGTTGTGGCCATCCGCCGATGTGCGTGCGGAGTTGTTGCGGGCGGTCACGCCCCTGCGCGATGTCGCCGAAGGCCGACTGATTCCCCCCGCAAACTATCACCTCACGCTCGCATTTCTTGATCGTGTGCCTGAGCGTTTAATGTCTGATGTGGTTACCGCGGCTCAGTCAGTTTTATTTCAGCCGATTGATCTTACGCTCGATTGTTATGGCGTTTTTAAGCAGCCGCGGGTGCTTTGGTATGGCAGTAAAGTGTTGCCCCTGCCGCTGGCCGCGCTGGTGTCGGCGTTGCGTGAACAGTTAGCCCCGTTGGTGAAGTTGCGCCCTGAGCGCATTTTTCGGCCGCATGTGAGCGTGGTGCGTCAGCAAAACCACTTGCCTCACTTAGAGCCTCCCGAGAAGGTTCTTTGGCAAGCCTCTGATTTTGTGCTGGTTCGTTCTGAGTATGGTCCGGGGCGTGCGACCTACTCCGTCATTGAGCGGTTTTCTGCCGCTTTCGCCTAGTGAATACTGTTTATGGCATTTCCTGCAAAACCCGACATTTTTTTTACCCGGGGGCTGGATTTTATGTGCAATACTAGGTACTGTACAAACATACAGTATATACTGTATGTATATACAGCTCTTATTCAAATACGTTGCAGGTGAAGGATATTATGGACGACAACAAGAAAAAGGCACTGGCTGCCGCTCTGGGGCAAATCGAGAAGCAGTTTGGCAAAGGTTCTGTCATGCGTCTCGGCGACTCGTCGGCTGCACGTGATATTGACGTTTTTTCGACTGGCAGCTTAGGTCTGGATGTCGCGCTGGGTATAGGTGGCTTACCCCGCGGTCGGGTGGTTGAAATCTACGGCCCTGAATCTTCCGGTAAGACCACAATGACGTTGCAAGTGGTGGCTGAGTGCCAGAAAAACGGTGGCACAGCGGCATTTGTTGATGCAGAGCATGCCCTGGACCCCATTTATGCGGCCAAAGTTGGCGTTAACGTGGATGATCTGCTGGTTTCCCAGCCTGATACCGGTGAGCAGGCTTTGGAAATCACGGATATGTTGGTGCGTTCCGGTGCCGTTGATCTGGTGGTTATCGACTCCGTTGCAGCGCTGACGCCGAAAGCTGAAATTGAAGGCGATATGGGTGATACACATGTTGGTTTGCAGGCTCGTCTCATGTCGCAGGCGTTGCGTAAGCTCACGGGTAATATCAAGCGTTCGAACACCATGGTTATTTTCATTAATCAGATTCGCATGAAGATCGGTGTGATGTTCGGCAGCCCTGAAACCACCACTGGTGGTAATGCGCTGAAGTTCTATTCATCTGTTCGTTTGGATATCCGTCGTATCGGCGCGATTAAGAAAGGCGATGAAGTGGTTGGCAACCAGACTCGAGTAAAGGTGGTAAAAAACAAAGTGTCGCCGCCGTTTAAGCAGACAGAGTTCGAAATTCTTTATGGGCATGGCATATCGCGCGAAGGTGAGCTCATTGATCTTGGTGTTGCCCACAATCTGGTTGAGAAGTCCGGTTCTTGGTACAGCTACAATGGCGATCGTATTGGTCAGGGCAAAGAGAATGTGCGTAATCATCTGCTCGAGCATCCTGAAATAACCGCGGAGCTTGATAGCAAACTGCGCGAGATACTGCTGCCCATCGGTGGTGAGGTGGTTGAACTGTTGCCGGATGCCGATAAGGGCGCCGAAGAGGTCGCTTAAAATTATTTTGTTGTTTTTTATTACCGCTGCCGGCTCCTAGTGAGCCGGCAGTCGGTTTAGCCTTAAGCGTAGGTTGAGAAGTTGAGCGAAGACATCAAACAGCCGGTATCGGTAGAAGAGCTGCTCGAGAATATGCGCGAGGAACTTGATGAAACTCATCCGGCTGAAGAGGGTGGCCGTCGTTCGCGCAAACGGGGGCGCTCGGCACGACATGTTGCTATGGATGTCTTGGCGCACCGCGATCACAGTCGGTTGGAGCTGGAAGAAAAGCTCACTAAAAAATTATCCAATAAAATAGAAGATGGCGAAATCTCTGCAGAAGACATTGCCTGTTTGCTTGATGAGCTCACTGAAGATGGTTTGCTTGATGAGGCACGCTATGCCGAAAGCTTTGTGAACGGCCGCGTGCGCAAGGGGCAGGGGCCGGTGCGGATTCGGCGCGATCTGAATCAAAAAGGGCTTCCCCGGCATTTATTGCAGCAGGCATTTGATGCTGCCGATGTTAATTGGCGGCAGAGGGCCAGCGAGGTGCGCCGCAAGAAATTTGGCAACGAAGCCCCGCAGGATTACAAGGAACGTGCCCGTCAGGCTCGGTTTCTGCAGTACCGGGGGTTCTCCAGCGAGCAAATTCAGTCGGCGTTGGGTGAGTCGTATGCCGATTAGTGCTTTATACTCGCACCCTAAATAGGGTTCCAGGCTCGGCTCCGATAGATGTCAGCGTCGTTTGGTGGGGTTCTGGTGCAGATAGTCCGGATTCGGGCAGGCAGGCACGGTATCAAAAGGCTTGCTTCACCATTGGTTAACGCGATAGTTGCGCATAGTTGTAAAGACAGATGAACGCCGCAGAGTTACGTAAAGCTTTTTTAGATTATTTCGCCGCACAAGGCCATCGGATTGTTCCGAGTTCGCCCCTTGTGCCAGGCAACGACCCGACGCTGTTGTTTACCAACGCGGGTATGGTTCAGTTTAAAGACTGTTTTCTCGGCAGCGATGTGCGCAACTATGTCCGCGCCACCAGTTCGCAGCGGTGTGTGCGAGCCGGAGGCAAACACAACGATCTTGAGAATGTCGGTTACACCGCGCGCCATCACACCTTTTTTGAGATGCTGGGTAACTTTAGTTTTGGGGATTACTTCAAGCAGGATGCTATCGCATTTGCTTGGCATTTTTTAACCCAAGAGCTAGGTATTCCTGAAGAGCGTCTGTGGGTTACGGTTTATAAAGACGATGATGAAACAGCCGACATCTGGTTAAACGATGTGGGCGTTAGTGCCGAGCGGTTCAGCCGGCTGGGTGAGCAAGATAACTTCTGGTCGATGGGTGATGTCGGGCCCTGTGGTCCTTGCACGGAAATTTTCTACGATCATGGCGAAGCTATCTCCGGTGGCCCTCCGGGCTCACCAGATGAAGATGGTGATCGCTATGTTGAAGTGTGGAATCTGGTGTTCATGCAGTTCGAGCGAAGCGCTGATGGCACACTGACACCATTGCCTAAGCCTTCGGTTGATACTGGTATGGGTCTTGAGCGCATTGCGGCGGTTATGCAGGGTGTGCACAGCAACTACGATATCGATTTGTTTCAGGCCCTTATTAAGTCAGCGGCTAAAATCACTAAGACAAAAGACTTAAGCAATAATTCGCTGAAGGTTATTGCCGATCACATTCGTGCGGCCTCGTTTTTGATTATTGATGGCGTGCTGCCTGGCAACGAGGGCCGTGGTTATGTGCTGCGCCGGATTATTCGTAGAGCTTTGCGTCACGGTTATGAACTCAATACCAAAGGGCTGTTCTTCTATAAACTTTATGCCGCTTTGCGTGAGCAGATGGGCGATGCGTATCCCGAATTAGCCACGAACGAAGATCATGTGATTCGTGTACTGCGTACCGAAGAAGAACGCTTTGCTGAAACCCTGAGTCAGGGCATGGGTATTTTGGAAGAGGCGATTGAACAACTTCAGGGCACTGAGCTTGGTGGCGAAACCGTATTTAAACTGTATGACACCTACGGTTTTCCGGCTGACCTTACTGCCGACGTTGCCCGTAACCGTAATCTCACTATTGACCAGCCCGGCTTCGAAGCGGCAATGCAAGCACAGCGCGAACGCGCAAGATCTGCCAGTAAGTTTTCAGTCGTTGATGGTGGTGTTCAGGTGGAAGGTAAAACCGCATTCATCGGTTACGACAACAGTGAGTCTCAGGCCCGCATTACCGCGTTGCTGTGTGATGGCAAGAGCGTTGAGAGCTTGGCGCCCGGCCAGATCGGGCAAGTGGTGCTCGATACCACCCCGTTTTACGCTGAGAGCGGCGGTCAGGTCGGCGATACTGGTGCGCTGCATGCCCATGGCGCAGTGTTCCGTGTCGAAGACACCGTTAAGAACAGCGAGGCCTTTGTGCACGTTGGTGTGCTCGAGAGCGGCAGTCTGTCGGTGGGTGATAGTGTTTCGGCGCAAATTAATGAAGCAGAGCGCTCCGCCACAGCATTAAATCACTCTGCCACACATATTGTGCATGCGGCATTGCGTGAGGTTTTGGGTAAGCACGTTACGCAAAAAGGTTCATTGGTGAATCCATCGCGTTTGCGTTTCGACTTCTCGCACTACGAAGGTCTTACCGATGATGAGTTGCTGCGTATCGAGAATCTGGTTAATGAACAAATCCGCTTGAATGAACCTGTTAAAACTCAGCTTATGACTCCCGAGCAGGCAACCGAAGCGGGTGCCATGGCGTTGTTCGGCGAGAAGTACGGTGATGAGGTCCGCGTGTTACGCATTGGTGATTTTTCGATGGAGTTGTGCGGCGGCACTCACGCACACCGTGCGGGTGATATTGGGTTGTTTAAGATTCTGTCCGAGTCGGGTATTGCCTCAGGTGTGCGCCGTATTGAGGCGGTCACTGGCACTGCCGCTGTCGATGCTGTCCGTGAAACTGAGCAGACATTATTTCGCATCGGCGTGTTGCTAAAAGCAACACCTGCCGATGTTGAGGCAAAAGTAGGGCAGGTGCTTGCCCGCAATCGAGAGCAGGAAAAGGAGCTCAAATCGTTGCGTGCCCAGTTGGCCAGTGGCAGCAGTAACGACAAGATGGTGGCCACAGATATTGCGGGTATCAATGTGCTGGCTCAGCAATTGGCTGATGATATCGATGCCGATACGCTGCGTCAGACCTTAGACAACATTAAAGACAAGCTTGGCAATGCAGCGGTGGTGTTGGCCAGCGTAACCGCCGAAGGCAAAGTGCGACTGGCGGCTGGCGTAAGCAAAGACGCCACCAGTCGCATTCGTGCCGGTGACTTGGTCAATCACGTGGCTCATCAGGTTGGCGGCAAAGGTGGCGGACGTCCCGATTTTGCGCAGGCGGGCGGAACGGAAGCCCACAATCTTGCTGCAGCGCTGCAATCCGTTCCCGATTGGGTCGCACAGCAGCTCAGCCAGTAAATGCCTGCCTTTAGCAGGCTGGCGGGCGTTGCTAGGTCTATGATTGCAAAGTAGTTTGACTCGATTTGAATGATCGGCATTGGTTCTGCCACGGTCCGCTAGACCCTATTTGCATTATGTGAGATGGTAAGCGCTGAAGTTTGCAAGTAACTCCAATAAAAAGCGCCGGCTTCATTGTACCGACACAGTTCGTTGGCCAGATTGTTGGCTGTTGTGTTTAGGGAAGGGCCCGAATCTATACAAGGCGGTCTGGCAGCTATTCGGTAGCCATAAAATAAACAGAAGAACTCAGGATAGGGGGCACTACCATGCTAATTCTGACGCGCAGGATTGGTGAAACCGTTGTAATAGGCGAAGAAATCGACGTAACGGTGTTGGGTGTAAAGGGCAGTCAGGTCCGCTTAGGTGTAAAAGCACCAACGGATGTGTCGGTTCACCGTGAAGAGATCTTTCAGCGGATAAGCGAGGAACGCGCGGCAGCAGGTGGCACAGCAGCCCGTGCGTTACCGGCAGCAGCAAAATAAAGCCGCATTAGCCCGGAAAGGCTTGGCGTTATTTGCGATCAATCCATCGGCTGTTCAGCCGGGATATCCACGCGGGCATTTTGCCTGCGGCAGTTTTCATGTATTGTAGGCGCCCCGAGCAGGGTATCCGCTCGATCTTCAGCGCTATCATGCTCTCGGTATGCAGAGCAAACGGCTCGCGAAGAACAGATGTTTGGCTGCAATTTAAGACCTATTTCGGAGAGTTGGCTGAGTGGTCGAAAGCGCTCCCCTGCTAAGGGAGTATGCGTTAAAAGCGTATCGAGGGTTCGAATCCCTCACTCTCCGCCATATTAAAAGGCCAACCCTTTGTAGATCAAGGGGTTGGCTTTTTTCTTTTAGGGGCTGTTTCCCACCCCATATTTGTAAGCCGGCGATCTGGTTGCTGAACTCATTCACTCGCCTTTATATTTGATGTTAAGCGCGAGACTGTATAGCTCACATACCGATTTAATTTGTCATAATAATTTAATCGATCGGAGGTTCTATGCTTATTAGGTCTTTGCGCAGCACAATGCCTTAGCTCAAGTTTGCATCAGGC
>JAQWPD010000002.1 GCA_029245525.1 Gammaproteobacteria bacterium
ATACAACTTGACCCCAGCCTGCGCTCCGACGTGACCGGCACTGTTCTCATAACCGGCGCTAACCGGGGCATCGGGCTGCAACTTGCGACCAACTACGCTCAAAGAGGCTGGACAGTGATTGCAACGGCTCGCAAGCCCAAAAAGGCAACAGAGCTAAATGCATTGGCGGCTGAATACCCCAATGTGTCTGTGGAGTATATGGATCTTACCGACCACAAAGGCATCGACAAGCTGGCCAAGAAACTAGAGGGTGTGCCCATTGATGTGCTGCTTAACAATGCTGCCATGCTGGGTGATCCGGCCGCACAAGATTACGGCAATTTCGACTTCGAGGTAATGCAGCGTATCTATGAAGTGAATACCGTCGGCACAATGAAGATGTCGGAAGCGTTTTTCGAAAACGTTAGCATCAGTGATCAGAAAAAGATTGTGGCCATAACCAGCCTGCAAGGGAGCATTGCGGGGGCTCGCGACCCCCTTATTCCGTTTTACAAGATGAGTAAGACGGCTCTCAATATGGGCATGAAAAATATTTCCCGGCGCGTGAAGAAAAAAGATATTACCGTCGCATTAATCTCACCAGGGGCTGTCGATACTCAGATGATGAACTCTGCTTTAGATTACGCGGGGTTCAAAGGCGGTTTCCTTATTACGCCCCAAGAGAGCGCCGAAGCTGTTATCAACATTATCGACCAATACGACTTTGATCTCTCAGGCACGTTTATGTCACACCGGGGCGACGTCATACCCTGGTAGCCCAATTGGCCAATCGGGCTAACACCCCCAATCGGTGCGGAGCCAGTTAACGGATAGATTCCTTTACACACCTATTTATATTGTGACTGGCCAACAGCTCTATAAATGCCGGGTTGAGTGACTACTCAAGCATTCGCTTGGGTACATTGAGCTATTCAACATAATTAAATGGCTGAAGCCGAATGCCCGCAGGCCAAGTAACAGATCCCTGGTTTTTTTAGCTAACAAAAATGCCTTGGCTGCCCGATCCGGGCTCATATCATTATCCCTATCTGCAGAAGTGTGACAGAAGTCACACTTTCTGAACGGACATAATTGCAGTATGGCGCACAAGAATAAAAAAAGTGAACCACGTCACATTCTTTAAGCGGTATGAACGGGGTGATCATTCAAAACCCAGACTCACAGGGAAGACGTCAAATGAAAACCTGGAAAATAGCTTCAGCGGCTCTCTTTTTAGCATCAGCAACTAACGTTGGTGCAGTCACTTTGCACCAGAGCACGTGGGATTCAGAATCACCATCCTACACTGTTAGTTTTGGTAGCCCTGCGGTTGCAGGGCCAACCGACGTCTTTAGCACGAACTCTTTAGCGTTCAACACTGCTGGAAATGCGCCTAGTTTTTATTATGATCAAATTAGCTATCAGGTTGGCGCAGCAAGTCCTTACAGTGCCTTTAATTTGAACTTTGATATGTCAATCGACATGTTAATTGGCTCTTCCAATCAATTTGTAATTTTTCTTGATACACCCACTGTAAGAACACTAACCTTTACCAATTCAGGCACAGTTGTAGCGAAGCCGGGCTGGGCAGACAACCAAACCTTAGCCACCTACAATGAGAATGAATTGATGAACATAGACATGTTCTTTGATTTTGACCATAACGAGTGGGAGATCGCACTAAATAATATCAATATTTATTCTGGTTTCATTGACAACACTGCAAGCCCATCTCTTCAACCCGCAGAATATTTAGGATCAATACGATTTTCTCACGGTCTTAAATTCTCAAGCGGTAGTTCTGATGATGATTCAACCGTGTATTTGGATAATGTGGTTATTTCAGGGGTTCCTATTCCTGCAGCTTTTTGGCTGTTCGGTTCAGGCTTAGGGTTGCTGGGTTGGATGCGGCGTAAGCACAAGCCGCACCCTTCAGCCGCCGTGTTGTAATGAGACAAAAAAACCAGCACTAGGCTGGTTTTTTTAATTGTTGTCAGGCTGATTTAATCGGCAGGTTTGCGTCGCATCCAGCCCAAGCCGACCAAAGCCGAGCCAAACAGCCAAGCCGCAGCCGGTATTGGCACGACCTGAAAATCATACGTTGTTGTGCCTGCGCCAGTCGTCATGGACAGGTAATCCACATAGCCTTCCTGACCCTGATTGTAGCTTCCAACACTAAGCTGAATGCCGATGAGCTCCGCATCCAGCAACGCACTGAAATCAACCGCTAAGTCGTCGGATAACGCTGCGGTGGAGGAGGCCGTACCGTCAAGAATATTCTGCAGATTGAACAATGGAGGCCCGCCAAAACTGTTTGCTAAACCCAGTCCACCGCTGCTCCACATGGCTCCCTGAGTGTAGTCAAGGTTTGCAGTAATCCACGAGTCGGTAGGTACAGCGGCATTGCCAATGTTCCAATAATGCTCATACTTAATGGTCAGATTACCATCACCAACAAAGTCCTCGTCATACAGAACAAGACCCAGTGCCGGTGCAGCAAATGCAGCGGCAGCAGGAGAACCTGCCGCATCGGGTGCCTTTTGAAATTTGTATTCGAAACTTAAATCAGGATCAGTGAGTAAATCACCGAAATTGCCAAAACTTCCGCTGATTAAAATATCGGCTTGATCGTTGTTGTTTAGCCCGGTGGTTAATCGTGCTGCGCCCGCTCCATCGTAGTTAACGATACTGGCGGTTGCCCCACCAACTAAACTGCTACTGGACGGTGCAGCATTTAAATCAGTGACAACAACATTGGCCGCGTTGGCTGATAGCCCGCACGCCAATAATGCAATTGCACTGGCAGATGAGTGAATTCTTAGTATCACGGTGACCTCCAAGGTGGGCGTGTAACTGTGTACCAGCCGGTAATGTTTACCGCGTTTATTCTTCTTATGTGGTGGACTGATTCTAACAGTGATCGTTCAAAAAAAGGGCTCTTCGCCCCAAAATACTTAACATAAAATGCGCAGGCTAGGAGCCGTTCACCGGCAGTAAGGCTCTGAAGGGCTTGTAGTTAAGGGCTTTGGGCCGGATGCTGTATTGCGCATAGACCCAGATTAAACATAATAACCAAACACCGGATGGCGGGTTTAAGCCACGGCCGGGCGAGGGCACCTAGCCGGTGCCGCTGGCGCAACCGCCGCATGAGCCAGTGCGATGCCTATAGTCGCAGATAAAAAACCCAGCACTTGGCGAGGCTTTGTGAATCCTTCTAGAACTGAACCTTATGATTCGTTATAGCAAGTCTGCTGATTTAACTTGGCAATACCTATTTGCTCACAACTACCCTTTATATTTGTCCTATACTTAAATTTTACCGTCCTGAGGCATAGCATCTGAGGCACTAGCGATGAGCGTATCTAGAGATGAGGGTATCTACGATTGTTAAGCACAAGGGCTTAAGGCTTTCTATTTTGATCGGTGCCTTAATATGCACAGAGATCGTGTTTGCACAAGACTGGGGGACATCAAGTCCCGGCGACGAGCTAGGCAATGCAAAAGCTCTTGGTGTGGAGACATGGGCCCGGTGTGCGCAATATATGGCACTACCGAATGCCAGGCTTTATGACCTGTCCCATGTGCGGAGTAATACCATGCCGGCCTCCCCGTTCGGGGTGCCATTGAAATACAATTTTCGAGGGACCACGGGGTTGCCAGGAACGCTGCACGCCTTTAATGGTGATACGGTTGCAGGTGAGCACGCCGCACAAGGCACTCAAATGGACGCTCTTGGTCATTTTGGCTATCTCGAGGAGGCATGGTCAGGTGAAGGAGAATTCCCCGCGAATTCGGTAAAATATTTCGGCGGCTACGCCCAAAAGGATGTGAAGCCCAGTGCCACGTCCCCCTTGCTCAAGCTGGGGGTGGATAAAGTGCCTCCTATCATTTCACGCGGTGTACTGCTCGATGCCGAGGCATATCTTGGCAAAGGCCGGCCGCTTGCAGCCGGAGTGAGCGTAACCAGAGCTGATATCGAGGGCATGATAAAAGCGCAGGAACTAGAACCGATTCTGCCGGGTGACGTTTTATTCATTCATACAGGATGGGGTGAACGGTGGACTGATCCCATGACCGATGAGGACTATTACGCGATGGGTCCGGGGCTGGCCTACGATGCGGTACAGTACATTGGTAAGTTGGGTGTCGCTCTGGTCTCGCTTGATAATCCGTTCACAGATCCCGTGCTCCCGAAGCAACTCCAAGGTCAAGCACCCCCTCCCGAAGGAACACCAAAGGGCCTGCCTTTTGCAGTTCATCACCACAATTTATCACAAGCAGGCGTACTTCAAATTCAAAATAGTCGCTTAACCGAGATCACAGCGGATGGCGTTTGGGAGTTTTGCGCGATGATCTTGCCCCTTCGTATTGAGGGTGGGGCTGGCTCACCTGTTCGCCCAGTGGCTATTGGCGCT
Source organism: Gammaproteobacteria bacterium (assembly GCA_029245525.1). Classification (GTDB taxonomy): domain Bacteria; phylum Pseudomonadota; class Gammaproteobacteria; order Steroidobacterales; genus JABIQA01. Next base: position 4,395 of record JAQWPD010000002.1, read on the forward strand.
CCTTAAGGGGTACTGACAAGTTAACTCTTCGGGGCTAAAGGAATCAGCCAACCATTCTCAGGCTATTGACCAGCTCCACGCGAGCTTTAGCCCTTCAGGACTCGTTGAAGAACGGATCCGGAATTGAGGGATTGCGCAGCTTGGCGGCCGCGCCCGCGCCTGTCAGGGGGAGGCCCTCGGGATCGATCAGCCCAAGCTGCACCAGTAGGTTCCCCTGATCCCAATGTATGTGCTCGTATGAGACTTTTCCGTCCTCAATACCAACAATTACCACAAAAACGGCCTCAACAAATTTGCCAGTGGGTTTAACTCCCGGAAGAAGATGGTCCATCTCAATGGTATGTGTAAAAGAAATGATGAGCTCATCAATTAGTCGTTCGGGGCTGTATGTGCGAGATATCGTTTCAAACTCAACATCGGGAGGGAAAAACTGACCAATCAGACGATTCGCATAAAAGGTTCTAACACCTTGCTCACCCTGACCTCCGATCATTGTTGGAACATTAACGATGTGCGGGTTATCGGTCATCGTCGCCAGCGTTCGATCTAAGTCGCCATTTAATTCAGCATCCATGTGCTCGCCAAAAATAGCATCTACCGAGTCAATTAATTCTTGGTTGCTTGAAACCGATGGATTGTCGACGGCATCCTGATCACTCGCGCTGGCATTAATCGTAACGCCTGCTGCACCAGCCACTGCCACCGCAACGCCATTCTTCATTAAATTTCTTCTTTTCATGGATGTCATAATTTTATGGTCCTTTTTAATGTTCAGTGAAGGGATCCGCCGTGGTTAAATTGTCCACATCAATCGTGATGATGTCTGCACAGAGTCTGTCTCTCGCCAGCCTAGTCTATCTGCAACACAAAATCGAAATTTGCTGTCGCCTTGGGCGTCACCCAGCTATCTAACAATGCCATCGGCATTGTTAGCCCCATCAAAACAGTATAAGCCGCGGTTCGGCCTCGGGACTTTAATTTAAATGCGCTCTTCATCATGTTTTCCAGGCTCAAAGCCCATCCAGTGGGTAAAATCGGTCCGGTGGTTGCTGTGAGCCTTAAGCCCCAGCGCGGCGCTGCAACGCTTAAGCCCGAGGGTGAAAACAGCACAGTGTGGTAGGGGTAATGCAATGGTCCCCAGTACTGTCCCATAAGACGAGATGTGTAATGAGCCGCATTGGGTGTTTGGCCCACAATGCATCCACCTTCTTTAAGCAAGCCGCCCAGCGCGATCATGGTCGCATCCACATCGGTTAAGTGTTCTATCACATGGCGCATCCGGATCACATCAAAGCGCATACCGCTTTCCCTGATTTGCTCTATATCGTCAAAAAACTTTGTTCCGCTGGTATCAACAAGCTCTTCGTACAGCACAAAATCAAAGCCGGCAAGCTGCGTACAGCCTGCCTCTGCCAATACGCGCAAAAAGCCACCCTGACCACAACCAAAATCCAACACCGCAGGATCTCGCCCAAAGCGCTTAGTAAAAGCAGCGCCTTGTTGACGCTGATAAACGGCATCAACATGCGCCAGCAAAGGGACGGCTGTGGTGGTGTAATTCTGGTAATCGGGACCGTAAAACTCCTGGAGCTCATCGGCGGCAGGCCAGGGGTCTTGAAACAGGCTTTCGCAGTTTGTGCAGCGCATGAAGGACGCATCTGTGTCTCTGCGGCTAAAATACTCGCGATCCATCGGCCTCTGCACGAAAACTTTAGAACTGTGTGATAAACAGGCAGGACAAAGAACAGTAGACATAAATTAGAACCCGGTTATTAATTTAGTGAGCAGCTTAATAGGGTGCTTGCCGTGCGTATTGACATCACTGCTTGGCCTTGCCGCTACCATGGCCCGCAACGCTCGATAAGGAAGGACTGGAGACGCATGATGCTCATGGTGGTACATAATCATCGGCGACTGAATAAAAATCTGGCTAAACAGTCCCCCTGAATAGGTTCGTGATACCTTGCTGCCAACAATAAGCAGCGTTCCATCGTCACGAACAGTCGCATGCTGGAGGTATAAGCGGAGCCGATTTGCAATCGGGTACAGGCTGATCAACGTGACAAAGTAGATGGGGTAGATATCGTAATAACCGGCAGACACGGTCAGATAAAAAAGCGAGCAATGAATGACTAAGAGATACGCGAGCCAAAATATGCCGATAAACATAGACTCTTTTGATTTGCTTGAATCATTGGCAGAAACACTTAAAAAAGCCTCTAGCGCCGTCTTGCCGCTAACATCTTGCAGCAGCCCCAAAAGCAGTTCACGCTTGTTAATGACGGCGGCAGCAAAGGTGTCAGGGTCATCATCCATAAAGAAGGACTCAACCCTGTGATGATAAAAATGCTTTGTCCGGGCGTTTTTAATACGCACGCCATTGAAAGGGCCCGTCAAGACATTGGCAAGCCTATCACTCCACTTTTTATTACTCACAATATTCCAG
>JAQWPD010000018.1 GCA_029245525.1 Gammaproteobacteria bacterium
CAATGATTTTCTGGGGTCAGTGGCAAAGCAGGATGATCGGCAGTCCGGTCGCTTGATCCCGTGTCGTGGAACAATGGGTCAGCGAGCCGAGCGCTGAGATCGGACCAAGTCTGCTGGGCCCGGTTATGAGTTAACCTGCGAGCAATGCTGGCGGATTCGCCGCTCGCCGCCCTCGGTGAGGGCTTGTATTTTAACTGTTCGGGTTTTACAGGCAGAATAGAGCCTCACTCCAGTGCCTTCATCACTGCCATTCAAAGAACCGCCTACTTCAGGAATACAACAGCATCGCATGCGCTCGATTTTTGCCACCCTACTCGATCGTTTGATTTTGACCAAGCCGTTATGGGTTCTGGCAGTCGTGGCTGTTCTTGGTGCGTCTATTATATCTTTTGCACCGGATATCGATCTTGATGCTTCGGCCGATTCGTTGTTGTTAGAAGATGATGCTGAGTTGCGCTACTACCGCGGCATAGCCGCGCGTTATGGCTCTACGAGCAATCTGGTCATCACCTATACAGTTCCAGATTTGTTTGCACCTGAGGCCTTGCGCGACCTGCAAAGGCTCCGCGATGAGTTATTGGTCTTGTCCAGCATCGATAGCGTTGTGACAATGTTGGATGTCCCGCTAATTAATAGTCCGGCAGTTACTCTGGCACAGCTCCAATATGACGTGCCAACGTTGCTGAGCGATTCGACAGATCTGAGGTTAGCCCGCGCGGAGTTAACCGAAAGTAGCTTGTACCGCGAACTGATTATGAGTCGGGATGGCACAACTACCGCATTGCTGGTGAGTTTTGTCCAGAACCCTGAGCGGGCGGCCCTGGTGTTTGAGCGGGATGCTCTCCGTGAAAAGCGCATGACTGCCGATCTCAGTGCGGATGAATCTAAAGCCATTTCAGTTCTTTCAGATCAAATTCAACAAATCAATATTATAGCCAAGGCCAATGAGGCCCAATCAATTGAGCGGATACGTAACATCCTCCGCCAGTACAGTGACCGTGCCGAGCTGCGCCTAGGCGGTGTGCCTATTATTGTGGCGGATATGATCTCGCTGATTAAAACCGATGTGGTGGTTTTCGGTGCAGGTATTCTTGTGTTTCTCATTGTTCTGCTGACGTATATTTTCCGTCAGGCCCGATGGGTTTTTGTTTCGATGACTTGCTGTCTGCTTTCCGCACTGGTGGTTGCGGGCGTGCTCGGGCTGATGCAGTGGCGCGTTACGGTTGTCTCATCCAATTTTATAGCGCTGGTCGTTATTTTTAGCCTGTCACTCACCGTGCATTTGATTGTGCGCTATAGAGAGCTGCAACGCCGCAACCCTCAGGCCAGTCAGCATTGGTTGCTGCGCAATACCCTTATGGACAAACTAGAGCCATGCTTCTATACCGTGCTTACTACGATGGTTGGTTTTGCCTCATTGTTAGTGAGCGGTATTCGTCCGGTAATTGATTTTGGCTGGATGATGGTCATCGGCATGGCGACAGTGTTTGTGGTGTCATTTTTGCTGTTTCCTGTGATGCTCATATTTATGCGCCCTGTTATGCCGGCGCACGGCGATCACATTACAACGGTTGTGACAGCGCAATTGGCCCGTTGGGTGAGGCTGATGCCGGGTCTTATCCTCGGGCTGTTCTGTCTGTTAGTTGTGTTAAGTATTATTGGTATCGGTAGGCTGCAAGTTGAAAACCGCTTTCTGGATTACTTCGCCAAATCAACCGAGATATATCAGGGGCTGGCGAAGATAGACAGTGAGCTCGGAGGTACGATGCCTTTTGATGTTGTCCTCGATGCCGATCCTGCATTCTATAAGGCCCCTGTCATAACAGCGACTGCTGATGAAGCAGAATTTGGCGATGATGAGTTCGGCGACCAGGCATTTGGCGATGATCCCTTTGGTGATGATAGTTTTGAGTCTGCTGAATCGGCAGTAGCCAATGCAGTTGATTTGGGCGCGACCAGTTATTGGTATAACAGTTACCAGTTGCAGATTGTCCGTGATGTTCATAACTACCTGGAGTCACTGTCCGAGACAGGGAAGGTCTTGTCGATGGCGACAGCGCTTGATGCATTGGAGACGCTGAACAACGGTAAAACGCCCGGAACTTTCTCATTGTCGATACTGTACAAGCAGTTGCCCGAGGCGATTAAGGCAGCAATGATTTATCCCTATATGTCGGATGATGGGAATCAGATGCGGTTTTCTGTTCGGGTTTACGAGGCCAACCCAGGTTTGCGTCGGGGCGAGTTAATTGATGGTATCCGTGCTCATCTGATTGATGATATGGGGTTTGAACCTGAGCAGGTTCATATTACCGGCATGTTGGTTTTGTATAACAACGTATTACAAAGTTTGTTTACGTCACAGATAATGACAATTGGTGTGGTTTTTATAGCCATCCTATTTATGTACCTCGTGCTGTTTCGCTCGTTAACTATTGCCTTTGTAGCGACAGTTCCAAGTATTGTTGCTGCAACGACTGTGCTGGGGTTGATGGGCTGGTTAGGCCTGTCTTTAGATATCATGACGATCACCATCGCAGCAATTACTATCGGCATTGGCGTTGATGATTCAATTCATTATGTTCATCGATTCAGAGAAGAAATAGCTATTGATGATGATGCAATCGAGGCCATGGAACGCAGTCATTTAAGTATTGGACATGCGATTTACTATACGTCATTGGTTATCACAACCGGCTTTTCGATTCTGGCGATTTCAGATTTTATACCAACCATCTATTTTGGCTTGTTTACCGGCGTGGCCATGATTTTAGCACTGGTTGCGAACCTAACGCTGTTGCCAGTTTTGTTGATTAAGGCGCGGGTGCGTTAACGCAGGCCTTGCCCACAGCCGGTATATAGCATGCCGTTGAATTCAATTTCGACGGTGGTTTCAAAGCGCTTTTCGCTGACGCCATTGCTGCAGGTTTTGCCTATGATGCGTGTGCTTATGGTGTTGTTTGGCGTGCTGCTGGTATAAGTTACGGTGCGTGTTTCTCGGTTTAGATCGTGACCAGATATGGCAAATTCATGGGGGTTTTTTCCATAATCAGAGATGAACACCATGTTACCGCCGGCTATTTCCATTACCCATGCCGGCTTGTTACCACTGGCCCTATAATCAACCCCACGCAACTTGGCATCCTCTAGTACTGACGCCTGCCGGTCTTCGATACAGTGATCTTTGCTGTCTGTTGCCTCAACAAAGGCTTCGCTGCCTTTGCTAAAGAATGTGACAGTGCCATTGCTGAATTTGACACCTGATGCCGAGACCTGTTTTGCGAGTTTGAGAGACTCCCCGGGCAGAAATAGCGTGATGCTTTCAGCTGATTGGCTGAAATCAGCAACAATATTGCCATTTATGAGGCATTTGTATGCAAATATCCCTAGCCTATTGTTGGGTGTTATTGCCTCTGCTTCCACTTGCGGCGGTGGTGGCGCCTCGGGCGGTGGTTTCGTATCACAGGCTACTAGGGTCGCCGTTGCGAAAAGAACGGTCAGTGGCAAAGGCCCCGCATTAAACATAGTTTGCATCATTAAGCCCTGAGATCAATTAAAGACTATTATGCCTTGCCTCAGTCGGAGGCGGGAATGCTTTTGGATTGCTGAGGCGCTTGATGGGTGTATCGCCTGTCGATACTAGAAAAATATCCAGTCTTTGCTGTCTGATAAGACTAAGTCAGTCGTCTTGTTTTTTAAGATCCAGCTCAGGCCGCTGATCAGTCTTCGCGTTCATCAGCCGGTGGAAGCGTGGGGGAGCGGCTGCTGGGGGGAGAGGGCCTTGCTTTGAAGGCTTGGCGGAGACTGGTTCAGCGACTCAAGCTGGAGGGTAAAACATGAGTGGTTTTGATGAGGGTGGCACGCCTGTGGACTTAAGCCCTGACAGTGTTGCAATGTTAACGGTGATTGTCAGGGCAATGTCACTGTCTTAATCAAAATACCATTGAGCTCAGCGTAGCCAGCGGAATCAGACTGGTAAGTAGAAGCAGAATGATTTCGTCACGAAGTTCAAGGTTGCGGGTTGAATAGGTTTTTGATTGTGTCATGGTCTTAAGTCCTTTCTGCAAATTGGCATGTAAAGCTGCTCGTGCTCTAAGAAACAAATGGTCTTTGTTTTGTATGGTTGAACTTTACGTGGTGTATGAGCAGAAGACCTTTCATAAGGGTTACGCTTTGTAGCCAAATGTAACAGTCATTATTCTTATTTAAATCAATGGAATGCCTTTCGCTTTGCTGAGGCTTCAGCAAAGTGGACTATGAAATAGTGACGATTTGCTCAGCAAATACGCGTGAGGCATGCAGGGTATTACGTCAGATAAAGGAGTGCATGCCTACCAGGGCAGGGGGGTTCCGTCGGCATTGAGGAACACGCCGGACTGTTCTGGAGTCAGTTCATCGATGAGTGTAATCATGTCGGTAACAGCAGTTTCAGGTGTGGTCAGTTGAATAACGCCCGCTTTTATGAGATTAACGATCTTTTGAAACTTTGGGGGCGTGGGTGCTGTTCCATCAAGCATTGCAGCGAAGCCGCGAGTGTCTACCAGTCCAGGATTTATAAGGCCTACAACAATACCATCATCCGCGAGCTCGAATGATAAGTTGCGCATGAGGAGATGCAGCGCCGCTTTGCTAGCCCGATAGGCGTAAAGGTCTGGATTACCATTGATTGATGCAATTGATCCGGCAGAACTGCCGAGCGTAATAATTTTCTTTTGAGTGCCCAGTTTGATATTGGGCGTCAGTGATTCCGATAACTTCATGGTGCCAATAGTGTTAACCGCAAGAATTTGTGCAAACTGCTCATAATCTATCTGACCAAACATCTGATTTTTTAAGTCACCAAGCAGAGCCGCATTGTTGATTAATACATCAATGGGTTTGCCGTTAAGCGATTGAGCAAACTGATCGATGCCAGCGCTGTTAATGAGGTCAATTTGCACAAGCTGCAGGTTTGCATAATTGCGTTGCAGAGCTTGCAGGTCTTTAGCTGAATCAGGATTTCGGCAAGATGCAATAACAAGCCAGCCACGCTGTGCATATTGCTTTGCAAATTCAATTCCAATGCCCCGGTTGGCACCCGTGATGAGTACGGTAGGCATTGCGGCAGATTCAGCAGCAATAACGGGCTCAAGCTGTGCCCACAATAGCGTCCCAAGGATTGTCAGTAGGGAAAAAAGTTTGCGTATGATTGGCATTGAGGGCTCCCGCGTTGCTTTTTATGTCAATTGCCGGACTGTAATCACCAGAGACGTTTGCCGGTTAACAGAGTTTATCTCACCGGCGATCTGTTATGTGAGCTTTAGCTTATGGGTATGTCTCATCCGGATGCGTGAACTGCAGTTCGGCCAGTCGGGCATACAGTGGGTTGCGCTTTACCAGTTCGGTATGGGTGCCCGCATCAACTATTTTGCCCTGATCCATTACGACAATGCGGTCCGCTTTCAGCACGGTAGCAAGTCTGTGAGCAATGATAATCGTGGTGCGATTTTGCATCAGACGCTCTAAGGCCACCTGAACCAGTTGCTCGCTTTCGGCATCTAGTGCACTGGTTGCTTCATCGAGTAGCAGTATCGGTGGGTTCTTTAGCATGGCTCGCGCAATCGCAATACGTTGCCGCTGACCACCAGAAATCCGCATACCACGCTCACCAAGGAAGGTGCCATAGCCTTCCGGCATCTGTTCGATAAACTCATGCGCCGCAGCAGCTTTAGCGGCAGCAAAGACCTCTTCATCGGTGGCATCAGGTCGGCCATAGCGAATGTTTTGCATTGCGCTGGTGCCAAATATTACGGTTTCCTGAGGCACCACACCGATGCGGCCACGCACAGCTACCGGGTCCGCAGCAGCAATATCAACGCCATCGATCTTGAGACGGCCTGTAAGTGGGTCATAAAAACGCAACAACAGATGGAAGGTCGTCGACTTACCTGCACCTGAGGGTCCCACAAAGGCAACGGTTTCCCCTGGCGCAATACTGATACTGAAGTCATTAATAGCCACATGATCGGGTCGCGATGGGTAGCTGAAGTTGACACCTTCGAAGTCGACGCTACCGACGCCTTGCTTAGGCAGCGCAACTGGATTATCCGGAATTTTGATTGTGGGTTGCGCCCCGAGCAATTCTAGGAGTCGTTCCATGGCTCCCGCGGCACGCTGAACTTCCCCCCACATCTCACTGAGCGATGCACCGGAGGTCGCCACAAACATGGTATAGAGGATGAATTGCCCAAGCTCACCCGCGCTAATTTCACCAGTGAGTACCGAGCGGGTACCAATCCATAGCACCAGAATAATGGACCCGAACAATGCCACGATAGTGAGTCCGGTCATCGCTGATCGAACTCGGATACGCCTGGCCGCAGTATCAAAGGCCTCTTCGATATAACCGCTAAAGCGATCGCTCTGAATTTTTTCCAGGGTGAAGGCCTGGATGGTTTGTACGGCATTTAGTGTTTCGCCAGCCATACCGCTTGAGTCAGCAACCCGGTCTTGCGAGTCGCGCGATAGACGTCGTACCTTGCGACCGATAACAATAATGGGAATTACTACCAGTGGCACCAGAACCAGAATATAACCCATCAGTTTAGGGCTGGTGATACCCAGCATTACCAGTGCGCCGATCAGGGTAATCACGCCCCGCAGCGCGATGGAAATACCGACACCTGCTATCGACTGAACCAAAGTGGTATCGGTAGTCAGTCGTGACAGCACTTCGCCCGTTTGTGTGATCTCAAAAAATGCCGGATCAAGCCGAATAACTTGCCGATAAACTTTATCTCGCAGATCAGCAACCACTCTTTCACCAAGCCAGGTGACCCAGTAAAGGCGCAATGCCGCAAACACACCGAACAAGCATGTCATCAAAAAAAGCACAATAAAGTAATAATTTATGGTGCTTGCATCTTTATCGACTAAACCCTGGTCGATGACGTCCCTCACAGCTATTGGTAATGCCAGCAGAGCGCCAGCCGCAACCAGCAGCGCCACTAACGCGAGTGTCAGTGTGCCCTTGTAGGGACGAATAAACGGCCAGAGTGCCTTCAGTGGTTTTAATGAAGAACCAGCGGCGCGCTCAGTATTGTCGGTTTCGGGGGGAGGCATAGGAATATTCCTGAATTTAGCGCGGCAACCCTAACAGATGCAGGCAGGTATTCGCCCGCTTTAATGCGCTGGATTCAGATAGTGGTCAATGAGCTTATCAGTGGCAGCCGTATTTTGGCGTAATACCGGGGTCTCGAACGCCACATCATCTCTGGCTTAAGCCGTTTTTGTGTTTTTTCCTGGTCCGCGCCACAAAATAATTCCGACGAAACCAAAAGCCGCTCCCAGCATGAACCAGAATTCATAGATACCTGCGCTGACGCCGATGCGGGCGATGTATTCGAAGCCAATGAAAGCGATAGTGAACACTATGGCACAGAGTGTAGCTGCAATTTTCCAAGCAACACCCCGTTGTTGCTGTCTGACCGCAATAAAGTACCACGCAATAAAAAAGCACAGGGAATAGCCATTGAGCAGCACCATATAAAAATCAGCTCCCTGAAAGTAGTGATTCACCCAGAACGCGAAGCAGCCAAGAAATGTTAGCAGTATGTATCTCCATTCCTGGAGAGGGGCGCGCAACACTTTTTCAAACAGCAAGACTACAAAAATGTAGGTCAGCCAGCTGCCGAAAATCAGTTCATAAAACGCAACATCGCCTTGCCAGGCCGGATCGATGTAAATCATAGGTGTTTCCTTATGCGTGGGCATGTATCAGCCACTCATGATACAAGCACCGTGTGCATTCGCAGAGCATGCCGAGGTATTATATCCAAAGCAGGGTCGCAGTTGTGCCGCTCTGTGGTCTGCCTTCTCGCGGGACTAACAAGTTCTCTCGCGGGACTAACAAGGTCTATAGTGGTGTCCGAAAATTCAGCTTGCAGCTCGCCAAAGCGCGAAAACGAATGAGCAATTGCGAATTATCTATGCGCTGTATTCCGATTGAAACCGCTTTGTCGGGAAAATATCAAAGACACCGTTGACTGAAATGCATACCTTTCAACAAAGTTCAGGCCCAACCTGACCTTTTTTACGGACAACTAACTAATATGAGTATATCTGACCGTCATAAAGATGCTGTAACGCTGCAGAGTCATATTCTTAGCAGCGAAGCGCGGCAGGAAAATGCTACCGGCACTTTATCCTGGATTCTGTCGGCCTTATCTATCTCGGCCAAGATGATTGCAGCGAGTGTGCGGCGCGCTCGACTTGATGATGTGCTTGGCGAAGCGGGCAATGAGAATGTTCAGGGCGAGGCTCAGCAAAAGCTGGATGTAATTGCCAACGATATTCTTTTGCGTATTCTCGCTGCACGCGAAGGCGTGGCGATTGTTGCGTCAGAAGAAAACGAAGAGCCGGTGATTATCGGTGAAGAAGATGATGATCAAAAATATTGCATTTTATTTGATCCGCTGGACGGCTCTTCAAATCTCGATATTTGCGGTGGTGTCGGTACTATTTTTAGTATCATGCGTAACCGGTCTGGATTATCTGCAAAAGATTCTCTGTTGCAGAAAGGTTTTGAGCAGGTTGCTGCGGGCTATATTCTCTATGGTTCATCAACGATTTTCACGCTGACGGTTGGCGATGGCGTTGATATGTTTGTGCTGGACCCCGCCATTGGCGCGTTTATGCGCGTTGAAACCAACCTGAAGATTCCGCAGAGTAACAAGAGTTATTCACTTAACGAAGGCAACCGGCTGAGCTTTCCAGAGGGCTATAAAAATTACTTACACTGGGCCCAGAGCAACGGCTATTCAGCACGCTATGCGGGGGCTATGGTGGCCGATGTGCATCGTATTCTATTGAAGGGCGGTGTCTTTATGTACCCGCCTACAGTGAAAGCGCCTATCGGCAAGTTGCGCCTAATGTATGAGGCTAACCCGATGGCCATGCTGGTTGAACAGGCAGGTGGCAAGGCCATGTGTGATCCGCAAACGCCGATTCAGAAGATACAGCCAACGGATATTCATCAGCGAGTGCCTGTCATTATGGGCAGCCCAGCGGAAGTCGAGAAGGTGCTTCAGTTTTTGCAGTAAACGATTTGTTGTTTGCTTGGCAGCAGGTCGGGGCAAGCGCTGCTTTGCTTTTGCCGGACTGTGGCATAGGCATTATTGAAAGATCCACGCGCGAGTTTCGTCAGCAGCATGGTAGGTTTTGCCGATACTTTCATCATCATCCAGCGCACCGACTATGAGGCGCGCTAAATCAGTACGGTCGATAAAGCCAAACGCCTCCCGGTTTTCAGAAAGATAGCCATAGCCGCTGGATGTGCCCGTTTTAAGGCCGCCCGGGCGAATAATGGTGTAATCCAGTTCGCTGGCAACCAGATATTCTTCGGCCTGCGTTTTAAGGGGTAATACTTTTGCAAGTGCCTTGCGTGAAATCCATGGTGCAGCGTTAACACTGTCTCCCGCACCGATGCTGCTTACCTGAATTATGCGTTTAATACCGGCAAGTTTTGCGGCATCGGTAATTATTTTATTGCCCACATAATCTGCCGGTGGGTCACAACTGAAGCAGCCAATTGTGCTGACAACGGCGACATAATTGCCATCGTTAAAAATTAACGCCATATCATCCGGATTGGTGGCATCACCCGCGACTAAGTTCACACCGAGATCTTTCAGGTGATCTGTTTTCTCAGGCGTTAGCGAAGAGGGGCGGATCACTGCGGTAACCCTCTCACCGCGTGCCCGTAGCTCTTTGATTACCTCAAGCCCAGTGCCCTTACGGCCCCCTATTACGAGATAAGAGCTGTCGCTATTGGCGGTTCGCGCCATTGGTGAGGGACTCGGCTGATAAAGGGCATCAGGGACATGCGCGCCCATGGAGATGATGGCTCCAACGATAACAACAACAAGTAACAGCATTATTCCGGCAATGACTTTTGCAATGAGTTTTAGCATGGGAAGTGTCCTTAGCGCTTAATGGCGATACCTGAGGCTACCTTATCAACTGCATCGCCAGATTTGAACAGAGGGGCTGATGAAATCCAAGTTTATCTTCGCGTATTATCAGGTAATGTGTTATCGATAAACGCCATCCTGGGAAGCCGCACAGATTATGAGTAAGCCGTATGTTCGCCATCCGCTGATGGCCCACCGGGGCTATGCCAGTATGCATCCCGAAAATACACTGGAGGCACTGCGCGCTGCAGCTGAAGCCGGGGTTAACCTGCTGGAGTTTGATGTCCAGCTTACCCGTGACCATATCCCGGTGCTATTGCATGATGAGAGTTTAAAACGCACAGCCGGAATTGATCGTTCAGTTTGCCAAAGTACATTGGCGGAGCTCGAGGCAGTCCGAGTAGGTCTTCCCACACGGTTTGGCGACAGCGATAAGAATGTTCGTTTGCCGACTCTTGAGCAGGCGCTGGAGCTGTTGCCCGCGAATTCTGATTGGATTTACTTTATTGAACTGAAGCATGAAAGTCTTCGGGCTTTCGGTATTGAGCTTGTGGTGGATGAGGTTTTGCCTCTGATCTATGAGCATTTAGCTCAGTGTGTAATTATTTCATTTGATTACCCATGCTTGCTTGAAGTGTGCCGTCGCTCCGATGTGCATGTGGGGTGGGTGCTCAAGCAATACGACGATGTATCCCAGCAGCAAGCCGAGGCCCTTGATCCCGATTACTTATTTGTAAACAGCCAGCGCTTGCCTGAGTCTGGAACGCCATTATGGCGGGGAGCCTGGCAATGGGTCTCTTATGAGGCAGCTGACGCAGATCATGCACGAGCTCTTTATGCACGTGGGGTCGATATCGTTTCGAGTATGGCAGCCCCTGAACTGCAGAGAGAGTTATCTCAATCTTATCTATCAGATGCTCGAGATACGCCGCTTGGCTGATTACGATCTCATTGTTATAGGCGGCGGCATCAATGGAGTTGGCGTTGCGCAGGCGGCGGCAGCTGCCAACCACTCGGTTTTACTGCTTGAGAAGCAGGCATTGGCATCCGGCACTTCAAGCAAATCCAGCAAGCTGATCCATGGTGGTCTGCGTTATCTCGAGTCATGGGAAATGGGCTTGGTGCGCGAGGCTTTGTTGGAGCGAGCTTTGCTGCTCCGTCTTGCACCAGATTTGGTAAAGCTCAGAGACTTTAATTTGCCAGTTTATGCCGGAATGCGTCGCGGTCCCGCCCTGCTGTACGCAGGTTTGAGCTTTTACTATGGCTTAAGTGGTTTCGATAAATCGGCGCGCTTTTCGACAGTGGCAAGGGAGCATTGGGGTAGCCTCGACGGATTGCGAACCGATGGGCTCAAAAAGGTATTCCGCTATCACGATGCGCAGACAGATGATGTGGCTCTGACTAAGGCGGTTATGCAGTCGGCAATTGATTTAGGTGCGGAGCTGATTTGTCCGGCAAGAGTGACCCAAATTGAGCTTACGGCAACAGGCTGTGAGATTGTTTTTCACGATGGCAGTGCTGAAAAAATGGTAAGCGCAAAAGTGTGTGTGAATGCCGCCGGTCCCTGGGCGAATTCGGTCCTAGATCATGTTAGCCCCACTGTACCTCAACAGCAGATAGAGTTGATTCAGGGCACACATATTGTTGTGCCCGGCAAGATAAAGCAGGGCTGTTATTACGTAGAAAGCCGTCGTGATGGCCGCGCAGTGTTTGTATTGCCATGGCAAGGTCAGCTGATGGTGGGTACTACTGAAACCCGCTATAAAGGCCGTGCCGATGATGTGCAGGCGCTGCGCAGCGAGCGTCAGTATTTGTGCTCGGTGCTGCAATATTACTTTCCGGATTATGCCGGTTTGAGTGCAGCCGATTCCTCGGTATCGGACTTTGCCGGTTTGCGGGTTTTGCCGGGTGGCGATAGCCATGTGTTTCATCGATCGCGCGAGACGGTTTTGCACCCCGACAGGCCGATTGCGGCGGGGGCACCGAGGTTGCTGAGCATTTACGGCGGCAAGCTCACCGCTTACCGTATAACCGCAGCAAAGGTGATGCAGCATGTGCAGTCCGCTCTCCCTGAGCGGCGTGCCTGGGCGCGCACCGATGAGTTGCCTTTGTCGCCGGTTGATGATTCGCCAATCGGATGTGCGTTGCGGCCATGAAGACTGTAGCTGAGGATCAGTGTGTATTGGCGCTGGATCAGGGCAGCCAATCGTCGCGCGCCATTGTTTATTCGGCGTCCGGTCATGCCTTGGCAAAAGCGCAGATCCCCGTTACCACTAAACGTTATGGCACCACTTGTGTTGAGCAGAACCCCGATGAATTAGTGGCGTCACTATTTGCTGCAATCGCCGGCGTAGCTGGACAGATTGATCCGGGATTGATCGTTGTCGCCGGTCTGGCAACTCAGCGTTCCAGTATCGTTTGCTGGAATCGGGTCTCGGGCAGGGCGTTAAGCCCAGTGCTGTCATGGCAAGACCGTCGGGCAGAGGCTTGGCTGGAGGCATTTTCAGATTCCGGCCAGCGGGTTCAGGACATCACCGGCTTATTGCTATCGCCCCATTATGGGGTGAGTAAAATGCGTTGGTGTTTGGACAACAACAAAGCGGTGCAAACCTGCGCCGCTAATGGTGAGTTGGTGATGGGCCCTTTATCCAGTTATCTGACCTATCAGTTATTGGATGAGCGACCACTGTTAGTTGATCCGGCGAATGCTTCACGCACCTTGCTGTTTGATTACCGCGCAGGCCGTTGGTCAGAAGAGCTTGCTAATCTGTTCGGTATTTCTGAGAGTGTTTTACCGGAGCCTGTCACCTCGAGTTACAGTTATGGCATGCTCAATGCCTCTGGCGTGTCTGCGTCGCTGCAGATAGTCACCGGTGATCAGTCGGCAGCCTTATTTGCTTTTGGTGAGTTGCGCAGCAACACTGTCTACGCCAACTTAGGTACTGGCGCATTCTTGCAGCGTCCATTAGGGTCCGAGCCCGTTAGTGTTCCGGGGTTGCTTAATAGTGTCGTGTACAGTGATAACACACGGACTGATTACGTCCTTGAGGCCACAGTGAATGGCGCTGGAAGCGCTGTGAACTATATCGCACACGAGCTGCAGTTGGAGCCGAAGTGGGTCGAGACATATTTGGCGCAATCACTCAATCAAGTAGCCGACCCTCCGCTGTTTTTAAATGGTGTTTCTGGTCTCGGTGCACCCTGGTGGATAGCCGATTTCCGCTCGCACTTTTTTTATGCCGCAGAAGAATCTACGAACTTGCCTCATGATGCAGCAGAGAAGATGACTGCGGTAATTGAAAGCATTGTTTTTATGCTGCAGACTAACTTTGAATTGTGCGTGAGTGCTGCAGGTATGCCGGATCACTGGGTTTTAAGCGGTGGGCTATCGGCACTAAACGGCCTGTGCCAAAGGCTCGCCGATATCAGTGGTGTGCCAGTGATACGACCTGATGTTGATGAGGCTACGGCATACGGGGTAAGTAATTTGCTTGGCATTGGCTCATCGTTACCCGCATCAACTAATAATGAATCGGTTTTTGTCCCCCAGACGAACGCTAATCTAGAGAGTCGTTACTTGCGGTGGCAAGATGCCATGGCTGACTTTATAGCTGTAGAATGCTGCTAGCACGATTATTCGATCAGGAGTTATTGTATGCCCCCTAAAATTCAAGAAACAGAAAAGCCCCCTGCTGCAATACAACTGAGTCGTCGGCGGTTTATTGCCGGCGGTGGCGCGGTTGTTGCCGCGTCAAGTTTATCGGGTTGTATTGATACCGACGGTGATGATTTCGGCGTGCCGCCTGGGGTGCCGGTCAGTCCATTTGGTAAGACATCGACTGCGCTCGAAGTAACAGCGGGGCTTGACCTCTCGGGGAAGGTGGCGCTGGTTACCGGCTGTAACTCTGGGCTGGGGTACGAAACGATGCGGGTGCTGGCACTTCGCGGCGCGACCGTGATTGGGGCCGCCCGCACCGCGGAGAAAGCGCAACTGGCCTGTGAGAGCATAGAAGGCAATGCGATACCGGTAGTCTGTGAACTGGCCGATCTGCAATCTGTTGCTGATTGCGGTGCGGCAGTCCGCGAGCTGGGGTTACCGATTGATATGCTCATATTGAACGCAGGCATCATGGCCTTACAGGAGCTCGAGCAGGTTGATGGCATTGAGAAGCACTTTTTCGTTAATCATCTGGGCCATTTTGTTCTGGCCAACCAAGTGATGCCCCAGGTGTTGCTGGCGGACCAGGGTCGCGTTGTTGTTTTAAGCAGCAGCGGTCATAGTTTTGCACCTGAGAGTGGTATTGAGTTCGACAATCTTTCAGGTGAAACGGAATATGAACCCTGGAAAATGTATGGACAGTCTAAGCTCGCAAATGGGCTGTTTTCTTTGGAGCTGAATAAGCGATTACAGGGTACCGGCGTCACCTCCAATGCGGTCCACCCCGGTGTCATTAACACTAATCTAGGGCGTCATTTTCCGTGGTGGCAGAAGGTTGCCGCAGACTTAATTGGCTGGTCGTTTATGAAAACGACTGAAGAAGGCGCGGCCACAGAAGTCTATGTGGCCACTGCTCCTGCATTGGCGGGTTATGGCGGTTACTACTTTTCCGATTGCAATGCAGTGAATCCGGATCCGCAGATGCAGAACGAGGTGCTTGCGGCAGAGTTGTGGAATGTATCCGTTGAGCTAACCCAAGGTTATCTAATCTGAACGCAGCTGAACTCACTCGTAGGCTCTGGATACATATCGGAGCCGAGTGAAATAGAAATAAAAGTTCAGCTGATGCGATCGGCGTGTTTTACAGCAGCCGCTGCTTGAGCCTTAACGGTATCCCATGTCCACCCTGAGACGCAGCATTCCTGCGAATAACGCAGCGAGAGCAATGGTTTTAAAAAGGTGTAAAATAAAGCCTTATCAGCAATTTAAAGCCTTTAGCCCAGCGGCTTTTAGCGAAAAACTAAATTTAAATCAGCCCTCTCAGCCCTCTAATGGGTTTGGCGGGTGGGCGATTGCTGTCGGTATTGGATTGCCTCGTTAGAGCGGAGAGTTGGTTTTGAGAATATGGAGTGTTGTTCCTGCGTTGTTTGCGGTTGCGCTGTTGCCCGGTTGCACGTCGGTTAATTTGCCGCCTGTTAGTGAAACTCCTACCAGTCTGTCGTTGCCCGGTAAGATTGTCTGGCACGATTTGATTACTGATACGCCAGAGGCTTCCCAGCTTTTTTACAGTGAGTTGTTTGGCTGGGAGTTTGAGGAGGTTGGCCGAAAGTATGGTCTTGGCGACGATATTAATTATTCAGTGATCCGGCATAATGGTCGGCTAATAGGGGGCATGGTCAACGAAAATAAACTGCAGCGTAGTGAAGAAATTTCTCAGTGGATTCCGTTGATGTCTGTCAGCGATATCTACGCGGCCATTGTTAAAGTCGAATTGGCTGGAGGCGCTATCTATTCGCGACCCGTTGAATTTTCTGATCGGGGTTGGCTTGCCCTAATTGCTGATCCGCAGGGCGCTATTCTCGCTTTAGTGCAGACTGCCGCTGGTGATCCGATCGATCGCACACCTCGTGTTGGCGACTTTCTGTGGACAGAGGTTTGGACCAACGATGTTGCTGCAGCAACGGATTTTTATGGTTCGCTGGGCAACTACTCAGCAGAAACTGAAGTGCTTACTGATGACTCTACTTATCGAATCCTTGGCGAGAAAAACAAACCCCGCATTGGTTTAATAAAGAATCCCATCCAGGAGCTCGACCCGGTTTGGGTCAGCTACATTCGGGTTGAAGATCCTGATCCAATACTTGCTAGAGTGGCAGAGCTGGGTGGCCAGGTTTTACTCAAAGCTCGTGAGCGCGGCATTGGCGGTGAGGTGGCATTAATCGCAGGCCCTTCCGGAGCCGCTATTGCATTGCAGACATGGGATCCTAGTAAGCGAGTCCTTGTGCCAAAGGAGGCAGCAGCAAATGAAGACTAGATGGATGAAATTTATATTGCTGGCAACAGTATGCAGTTTGCTTACCGCCTGCGATGCACCTCAGGTCTATGGTTCTGTGGGTGTGTCGAGCTTCGGTGGCTACAGTGGCAGTTCAAGAATGCATGGCAGTATTGCTATGGGCGGGCGAATTTATTAAGGATTATGACAGAGCCTCTGCACATACAGATTGTTTCCGATTTTGTTTGTCCTTGGTGTTTTGTTGGTAAGCGCAGACTTGACCAAGCGTTGGCGACAAGGCCTGAGCTCGATGTCGCTATTGAGTGGTTGCCGTTCCAGCTCAGTCCGGATATGCCTCGTGAAGGCAAGCTGCGTAAAGAGCACTACCAGCAAATTTTTGGTGAGGAGCGTGCCGGGGTGATCATGGCGAACATGCATGATACCGGCAAGGAAGAGGGCATCGATTTCGGTGTTTCAGCTACGGCAATGTCGCCGAATACCCTAGCGGCCCACTGTCTGCTTTATCAGGCATCACGCAATGCTGCGATTGATGTAAATGCATTGGTAGAGCGGTTGTTTTCGGCACATCATGAGGCCTGTCTCGATATAGGCAGCACCGAGGTGCTGGCGGGCATTGCCGCAGATTCCGGTATGGATAGAAGCGCTACGTTGGCGAGGCTGGAGTCTGGCGCAGACGAGGCCGCGGTAACGGACATGATGCAGCAGATACGCTCAAGCGATGTGAGTGGCGTGCCATTTTTTGTCATCGATGGCCGTTTGGGTTTGTCCGGCGCTCAACCAGCGGATGTATTGCTGCAGGCCTTTGATCAATTGAATGAGGTTCCCTCGAGCGAGGTTGCGGAATGACTCTGAAGCCTCCTGTAACTCGGAGCAGTTTCTGTGCTAGCTAATACCAATGAGTCTTGGGGCGTCGTATCACGAAGCTTTCATTGGTTGACCTTTGGATTAGTGCTTATTCAAATTCCGTTAGGCTTCTACATGGTTGACGCCTATGAGGTCTATAAGATTGACTATGCCGATGATACCGTTTTCATGCGCGCATCTCTGGCCCACAATACTCTGGGATTTTTGTTTTTACTGCTGGTGCTTGCTCGTTTGAGTTGGCGATTGAAGCACAGTGTTCCTGCCATGTCTGTTGCCTTGTCGATTTATCAGCGAGCACTCGCGCGACTCACTCATTGGGCTTTTTATTTGTTGATGATAGTTTATCCCTTATCGGGCTGGGCGGCCTTGTCTGCATATCAATTCGATTTTCCGATATTCTTTTTTGGTTGGGATTCTGTTCCTGGCATAGTGCCCTCAGTAAAGGAAGGAGCACCCTTTGATTACGAATTCTTCGCTGATATCCATAAATTGTGCTGGCAGTTTGGCGCAGGCTTATTAGGCCTTCATGTGATAGCTGCGCTCTGGCACGGTTTTGTGCGGCGCGATGGCGTTCTCGAGCGAATGCTGCGTGGATGATTCGGCGCTTCATATCTATGCCATCATTGGTTCTCCCCGCAATGAGGAAAGTTATACCTATAAGGGTTTGCGGATTCTTGAAGAGCAGATGAATGAAATTCGTGCGACGAAATTTGAGTTCCTCTTTCTCCAGCAATTGGCGTTACCTTTTTGTGATGGCTGTCTTTACTGTGTCAGCAAGGGTGAGCAGCATTGCCCCGATTTCGCTAAAATTGGCCCCGTGGTGAGCAAAGTTGAGGCGGCCGATGGCATTATTCTTGCTGCCCCTGTCCACACTTTTAATGTTGCCGGGTTGATGAAGAATTTCGCTGAATACTTTATGTACAAGCGCAATCGTCCCAGCTTTTTTGGCAAGAAGGCGGTGGTTTTTGCCACAGCAGCGGGCGGGGGCCACAAAGTGGTGCTGGACTTTCTCGAGGGTACGGCAGAAGGCTGGGGCTGTGATGTTGTGTCACGCATCGGTATATCAAGTTCGCAAATGGGGTTAAAGCACGGCGAGTCGGCAAAGCCTCAGTACATGGATCGTTTGAATGAAGCCGCTGCTGATGCAGCAGCAAAGTTTGTGGCGGCTATAGAAGATCAGACTCTGCAGGCAGCAGATTTTAAGCAAGTTATGAATTTTCGCGCTATGCAGAATATGACCCGTAGGCAGAAAGATAGTGTTAACTATAATTACTGGCAAGATCGCGGTTGGCTGAATGCGGATTTCTACACTAACGCACCGGTTGGCTTTTTTGCCTATTGGATGGCGCGTTACATCGGGTCACGAATTCGCAAGGCTATGAAGAAAGGAAACGTTAAGCCTGTAAGATAAGAGACTCAAGCGAGTAAGCCTGCGCAATACCTATTGCGGAGATCATGCGCTATTAATACCGTGCTGTGACATGTTGCTCTTCTGATAGAGCTTGGTTGCAAAGTTGACCAGCACTAAACCCCCCACCTTTGGTCGGGTTGATCCGATGTTTGCCAGAGCTAGACTTGGCGCCAATTATCCAGCAGTTGACCAAGTTGCTGGTCGACCTGATCCATCACGCCAGGCGCCCCTTGTTCCAATAACGCGCGGTTGGTTTTAGGGAACTCTGCACGTCCGCCTTCCGCTGCAAGCTGCCGTGTGGCATCGATAACAATTTTGCTGGTCCGGTTCGGTTCGACCTGGCTGGGATCGGTCTGCAGGCCCCAGGTGTCTTCGATTACCGCGGAAGCGGGGTAGGGCTGCCAACGCGAGCCCATCGCAAATAACACCTGTGACTTGTCGAGTATGTTGATATCACTGTCCACAACAATTACGACTTTCGCAATGGGATTTCGGCGCGCAACAGCCATACCGGCATTCAGCCCCTGACCGGCTTCTGTTTTCTCAATGCTCACAACGATCACGCCCATCATGTCGTGGAAGTTGGTGTACTCGATGAACCCCGGAATACTTTTGGCAAGACTAATGCTGTAAAGGGCATCCATCGGTGCGGTTACCATGCCGCGCTGCATGCCAGTAAATGCATTCATGATCCATGGGTTTTTACGGTGCGTTATAGAGGTGATTTCAATGACGTAGTTCTTTTCTTTATAAGGGCCGAGGTAGCCGAACATTTCGCCAAATGGCCCTTCCGGGGCACTTTGATCGAGACGCACAAGACCTTCAATAATCATTTCTGCATGGGCCGGAATAGGCATGTCATTGGTTTCTGACTTGACCACTTCAATGGCTTTGCCACGCATACCGCCGGCCACAGCCAGTTCATTGATTGGAATTGGTTTGTTCGGGCGTGGTGCAACCCGTGACCCACTGACCATCCATATATAAGGGTCCTGACCGATAACAATGGATATTGGCGCGGTGTTTTCGCCGCGTGCAATGGCTCGCTTCATCATTTTGTCGGCCGTTTGATTGGGCTCCGGATTAAAACCAAGGCTGCGCGGCCCGTTGATCATACAGCGATAGGTCCCGAAGTTAAGGCCCATTTCAGGGTCAGAAGTAAACACCGAACCGGTATTGACATAGCGGCCCCCATCGGCCGGATTGGTTTTGATAAATGCGAATTTGGTGATGTCGATTTGATCGCCCGTAAGCTTGATCTCTTTACAAGGTGCAGTGGCGGCATCAACCTCAATGGGCGCGATCTCCGGATAGCGTCCGCCATTCTCGATAAGCATTTCTTTCATGTATTCTCGGGCATTCCGATAGGTGGCAAAGTGATCGCCTGGCACCGGTTTTAAGCCCCAGATAATGGCATCGGTATTCCAATGGCCCTGATAATTTGCGTACACAGGACCGTCGACCCACTGCCCGTCAATTTTAATGCGATTGAACTTCATCGCTGGCGCACCGTACATGGAGTATTTGTCGGTGGCTTTAAAGAACATCCCGGTCATCAAGTATTTGTCCTGATCGACCTCGTCAACTTCAAGCAGAAGGCCATTGGCATCAAGGGCGGCTATGTAGTCCCGCACGCTGTCGAATGGCGCTTGAGGTGCACTCTCGCTGGCGGCTGTCAGCCCCGCTTTGTTGCTGTTGCCGGTATCACAGCCAGCAAGGCTTAATGCTGCAAGACCTGTTGCTGAGCCCAACACAGTGCGTCGAGACAGTGTGGTTTGTGTTTGCGATGATTCCTCTATTGCTTTTTCGGTAGTTTTTTCGTTCATGACCCGCTCCGCTTTCAAGGATTTACTGACTCTACAGTAGTCCCGATATTGCCAATTTGCACCTTCTGCAGGTAACTTCGATGCAGAGGCTGTCCGCATTGCGAATACGGCCTATGCTTGCGGCGATGTAGGTTGACGGTTACCCTTTAATATTAAGGAGGTTTTTATGAACATATTTCGTTTTTTGGTGATATTTGCGGCCCTGGGGTCGCTGACTGCGTGTATGGGCTACTATCAGGTCACCGATACGGTTAACGGCACCCGGTATTACACCAAGAGCGTAAAAGACCTTAAGAGTGGTGCGGTGGCATTCACTGATGCCGAAACCGGATCTCGGATTACGTTGCAGAAGCACACCGTCATAAAACTCGAGCGCAATGCGTACGCAGAGAAGGTTCGATAAGCCGTTTTGCAAGTCTAAAATGACCGACTGGGGCTGGGTGGGCGCGCACTCAGTCCGCGCTTCTAGCTAACTTTATTGCTTTCGCGAAGAGAGTTCTCCGAAGCTTTCCGTTAGACTTCATGTTCAATAGTGCCGTGCCCCAACTGTTCTTGCTGTGCTGAGGTTTGCGGCATGATGCGTATCTCTGTTTTTCCAGCCCCCGAAGTGGATTACTGTTCATGCCTATTTATGATTATCAATGCCAATCCTGTGGCCACACGTTTGATGTCTTGCAACGTTTAAGTGAAGACTTGTTAAGAGAGTGTCCCGCGTGCGGTAAACCCGAACTGAAAAAGTTGGTGTCCACGCCAAAAATCCATTTTAAGGGTAAGGGCTGGAATTCAACTGACTGGAAGAATCAGCCGCCCCAAGCTCGCAGTCTCGCCCATCGGTTTGATTCGGCCACGCCTCATGATGATC
Source organism: Gammaproteobacteria bacterium (assembly GCA_029245525.1). Lineage (GTDB taxonomy): Bacteria > Pseudomonadota > Gammaproteobacteria > Steroidobacterales > JABIQA01. Next base: position 20,865 of record JAQWPD010000018.1, read on the forward strand.
ATCATCATGACCATGGTCATTCCCATGGTGGTGGCCATAGCCATGATCACGACAACAATGATGCGAAGGGTGATTCTACCTCAGGGCATTCACATCCGCCGGGCCACAAACACGATCACTAGCCTCTTCTCTGCCCGAGTTACATAAGGTTACATGGTGAAACATCTTTAAGGCCTGTCGCACCGAATTCTGTTGTGAAACTTAACAACGAGGATTTTGTGATGAAAATATTCAGTGCTTTACCAGTGTTACTGGTTGCCGGTATTTTTTTAGGAGGACAAGCCATGGCCATCGAATCACCCGACTACACTGTTGTTTACGAGACAGATGACGTTGAGTACCGTCAGTATGAAGCGTATCTTGTCGCAGAAACGGTGGTTGTCGGTGATGTGGCTTACAAAGCGTCGGGCAATGAGGGTTTCCGCCGTTTATTCCGTTATATCACGGGAGCTAACACGGCCAATCAGTCCATAGCCATGACTTCTCCAGTGTCACGTGAAGTGACCAGCGAAAAAATAGCCATGACCTCACCGGTGGCACGCCGCCAAGTGGGTGCCGGTGAGGCGGTGGCGTTTATGTTGCCTACCGAGTACACCTTGGACACTGCTCCACAGCCTTCGGATGACCGTGTAACACTGCGTGAGGTTCCTGCCAGACTGATGGCGGTTGTTCGTTACAGCGGGCGTTGGACCGATGCCAATTACATGAAGCGGAAAAATATCCTACTGACTGCTTTGGCAGCTACGGACACAGAAACGCTGGGAGAGGCCCAGAGCGCTTTGTACGATGCGCCCTATATTCCACCGTTTCTCCGTCGCAATGAGGTAATGATTGAAGTGCGGGACTTGCCCACTCAATAGAGCAGCTTCAGTTTATGCCAACGGTGGCTGGTGGGCTATAAACCCGGTCTACTGCGAACGCGGCTGGCGTTCATTAAATAGGTTCGGGTCGTTGTTTAAGCCTTGGTATTGGAAGAGCAGCGGGCTACGATTTTGCCGGCACCAATGGCACCGTATCGAGAACCCAGCTTTTAGATGTGCGACGTCCCGGTGAAGGGATGGCCAGGGCTGAGTCTTGATTGTTCTTACCGAGAGCGTGCATGTCAATCCGCCAGCCCTTTTCTTCCCACGTTTTCAGGTATTGACGATAACGCACAACTGACTCATCGCCAGGCAGCAAAAGTTCTTTGGTTAGCGTATCGGGTGTATTGCGGGGCCGTAGGTGCTCGATTACATTCTTATCCTCAATGGCTATGCCCATTAAGGTTTTATTGATGTATTCATCGGCACTTTCTTCCAGCGTGTTGTTTCGCGCATTAAGGAAGAAAATACGTGTCCGATCTTTACTAATCGGCGCTTCAAAAAAGTATTGAATGAAACTGATTTCATTCATCAAGTGAATACCGGTCATCAAATGGTTGGGACCGATATGCCATGAACCCGCATGCAAGTCTTTAGCGCTGTCATCGCTATCTGTAATTTTCTTGCGGTTTTCAGACTGCGTGTAAGCGCCGAACTTCGCATCGAACCAAGCGCCCCATTTCAGGTCTTTGAGTTCGATGTCGTTCTGATCAAGAGCCGGAGCGCCTTGATTGGGATGGACAAATTCGTTGTGCAGCGGATCCATCCCGTTTTCCACGGAACGCTCGTAGTAAGCATCTATTTCAAAAACCACAGGCCCTGTGCAGCGCCAGCCTTCCTGATCCCATTCTTCAACGAGCGGAACTGGCGGCCGTTCGCTTTCGGGGGCATCGCCTAAGAAAGCAAAAACTACACCGTAGGCCTCGTGGACTGGATACGCATCAACCTTTGCGCGCCCAGGAATTTTGCCATCTTTAATTTGCGGAATTTTGATGCACTTTCCTGAGCCATCAAATGACCAGCCATGATAAGCGCAGGTAACGCCGTCGCCTTCAATCTTGCCTTGGCTCAGTGCGCCACCACGATGGATGCAGGTATCACTGATAACCTGAGCTGCGCCAGCGGAATCACGGAAGGTGGCAAGTCGCACGCCGAGTAATTCGACCAATTTAGGTGCGTCACTAGTGAGCTCTTCACTGGTGCAAATGGGATACCAGAAATTGATATACATGATGAAATTCAGCCTTTTTATTTTTTGTGTTGATTTCTTGCTGGGACCAATCGCAGACACTAAGGCGTGGTGGGTCTTGCAGGGAATTTAGCGATACTAGCAAAAGTCGGCAACGGGCGAGTCACTTTTTACCGTCTTGCAGCGAGAATAATAGTGTTTCAAGGGCAGTCTGGAGCCACTGCAAGTTTGCAAGCCCTTTATCCATTTGGCTTTCGAGCTGTCCTAGCGCAGGGCTGGCAGTACGTGCTCACCGACAATTTTCAGGCTATCCCATGGCTTGTCATGGAAACGCAGCGCCAGTTCTGTGAGCCCACTCGAAGCAAAGCTTTTGTAACGTTGGATTTCGCGGTCAATATTACTGATATCACCGGCCGATGCCATGCCATCAACTAAGCGATTGGCCAGTTCATCAGGTATGTTATTGATATGCCCTTGTTTCATTAAAAATGCTTTTCTGAAGTCCATGACGCTATCCATAACCAGATTAGCTTCGGCCTCATCATGACAGAATTTTTCAATCTGCTCGCGCTCTCTGCCAACAATTCCACCGCGCACATACAGCTCACGGCGTCCTTCCCAGTACGATGCCTCGCGGTCTTCATTGATGTGAAAAGCCCAGAAATTGCCGATACGAAAGTCCGCGGGTTTGTCATCCCGCTTGCTGAAGCCTACAGCGAGGTTGTCCATGGCCAAGGGCATCATGTCAGGGGTGTAGTCACTGAGCTGGATCCCATCAGCATATTGCCCACCCATACGAATCATCATCGGACCAGAAGAGCAGCTGTAGAGAAGGGGGCCATCATGAGTGGCCCAGTTCATTTGGAAGGGCCGCGTAACATCAAAGATGCCTGCTTCATAACCCATGCAAACTTCGCCACTGCGGGCCAGATTTAAAATCTCCAGCGCTTCACGAACGCCGAGTACCCGCCGATCGGGCATACGGGTGCCTTTAACGGGGTGTTTGCCCGGCCAGATCGGTCCGCCGGCACGGGCACGCCAGCCCAATGCACCAATTAGAGCGCCACCACCACCGACGGCTATCATTGCCCGACCCTTAGCTACTTCATTAAGGCTAAGCAGTGCATTAGCCATTTTTAGCGGATGCATTTCCCAGGGGCAGACCGCCAGTGCGCCGAGAATTATTTTTGATGTTGCCATTGCTGCCGGTACCAGCGAAACAAAGGGATCCCAGTTGCTATGATAATTGGAGGCCCAGAGCGCCCTTACGCCCATTTTCTCAGCAGTCACTGCTATTTCTGCTAATTCTGCGGGAGTTACACTCGGTTCAATAATGACATCTATATCCATGGTCAAGAATCATAGCCGAAGCATGGCTAGAGCCGATTTGATCTTGATAAAATGACCGAAGCATAGACACATCGGCCGGTATTGGCTTGAGACAAAGCAGCTGGTGCGGAATTCTGCGACTATTGAAGCCATGAAACGTGTCGGTAAGGAAGTATGGTTAAGAAACTAACGAGCAATTTGAGCCTCTGGGTGCTGTTGGGTGGAGTTCTGGGCTATGTCTCGGCGCTGTGGTTTGGCGATCCAGCGTGGGTGCAGGAGCCGGCGCAGTCATTGTTTTATGAAGTTGTTGTTATTGTCAAAACCAGCTTTCTTGCTTTGCTTAAAATGCTGATAGCACCAATTATTTTCTTTTCATTGATTGGTGGGTTGCTGAGTATCGGCGATGCCAGCCGTTTAAAATCTCTGGGTGGGATTACGATCCTCTATTATTTATTGACTACAGCCATAGCTATTTCGATCGGCCTTAGTGTAGTGCTTTTTTATCACCCCTGGGTAGGTACTGTAGAGCAGATTAGCATTGCGACATTAAGTAGCGATCCCAACTATATCCCACCGGCGAGTTTTATTGACCACAGCAGCGACTCGCTCATGGCGGTCTTACAAAATCTGCTGTCAATTGCATTCACGAATCCATTTACTGCGCTTGCAGAGCTCAATATTTTGGGTATAGCCACCAACGCTTTTCTATTTGGCTTAGCGCTGGTAATCGCTGTGCCATCGACAAGCCCGATTGTCACGGGGATTCACCATATCAACATCATGCTGCATAAGGTTTTGTCATGGGTGATTTTGGTAACGCCCTTTGGTGTATATGCTATTTTATTTGATATCACTCTGAAAAGCGGTGGAACGCTGATCAGTTCATTGTTGGGTTTTGTCGGAGTAGTGGTCGGGGCAACGCTATTCCATGGACTTGTTGTGCTGCCGCTGATAGCCAAGTTTTTTGGTGGCGTAAGTCCGCTACGGCTGTTCACTAAATCGGCAAAGCCTTTGATGGTGGCATTCGCTACATCTTCAAGTTTGGCGACCTTGCCGGTCAGTATTGCAACAGCAGAGGACGACTTAGGCGTATCGCAGACTGTAGCGGGCTTTGTGTTGCCGTTGGGTGCAACCATGAATATGGATGGCACCGCATTGTTTGAGGGTATTGCCGCGGTATTTCTTGCGTACCTGTTTGGTATTGAGTTGAGCACTGTGGCAATGATCACAGTATTTTTGATGGCGATGGTTTCATCCATTGGTGCCCCGGGTATGCCCTCTGGTTCAATGGCGGGTATGCAGATGGTACTACTGGGTGCCGGTATACCATTAGAAGCTATAGGGATTTTGTTAGTGATTGAACGACCTCTGGATACCATTCGGACGGCAGTGAATGTGGAAGGCGATATGGTCGGCTCGTTGGTCGTGCAGCGCCAGCTAGGTCGGGTTTAGCGGTGGCGTTGATTTTATTTCCGATAAAAAAGGAGTAGATAATGTATAGATTATTATCAGGTGTATTGCTGTATTTTGTTTCGCTGGTGGTGTTGGCAGGTGGGCACAAGGTGGTAATGCCGATGGTGCCTATTCCCGTTGACCCGGCAGTTGAAAAGGCAGTCACGGAGGTAGTGTATGACACAGCGGCCCGCTGGAATTCACAGGATTTTTCTTCGGTGCTTGAGTTGTGGGATCCGAATGAGGCTTACCCCACTTATCTCGCAGAAGAGCAAGCACAGTGGTTTGTCGGTTGGCCGCGTTTGCAACAGTACCTTGATCCGCCACGACCTAATCCCGCTATTGAGGTAATTCGAGAGCAGATGCGTGATGTACAGGTGAAGCAAATTGGTCCTGGGCTCGCAATAGCGATTTGGGAAATGCAGTTCGAGATGAAATCTATTGCATCGAAGCCGATTGGCGAGAGTGTGCGTGTGAGCGCGGTACTGCGCGAAACCGATGAGGGCTGGAAGTATATTCATTGGGCAGAGTCCCCACAGACTGCCATGGTGTATATAGAAAATATGTATGAGGACGACATCAGCGACGATTGGGATGAGTTTTACGAGCAGGCGCTTAAAGATCGTAAAGCGGTTTGGCAGCGCAAGCGGGAAGCAGCCAAACAACAGTAGCGGTTGCCCTTGAGCTCTAACTTAAGCGAATAAAGGCCGGCGCAGTAATGCGCCGGCCTTGTTTGGTTTTGTGGACTGGTCTGCGGGTACAGTTTATTTGATCTGTAAGCCGGCTAAAAAATTTACCGCATTAGAGTATTATTTAATGGTGATTGCATCGCATCTCGGATTCATTCGTAGCGTATAGCCGTAATAAAAAACAGACGATTTTTATTATCAGTTAGTAGCTTAACTTCATCACCAACTGTTTTTTTTAGTAGCGCTTTTGCCATTGGTGAATCCATACTGATGCTATTGTTCTTCGGGTTTGACTCATCTGCACCAACAATACGATAGAGCATTTCACTGTCGTCAGCATCGCTTTTGAGGGTTACCCAGGCGCCAAAAAAAATCCGATTGGTTTTGGGCAGTTCGTGGACAATATTAAGTTCTGGCATTCGTTTTTGCAGATAATGAATGCGTCTATCGATACCGCCCAGCTCTTTTTTACGATACTGATATTCGGCATTCTCTGATCTATCGCCTTCCGCCGCCGCCGCGGCAAGTGCTGTCACCACATCGCGACGTCGCAGCCACAGATTCTTTTGCTCTTTCTCAAGTGCAGCAAACCCGGCCGGTGTGATATACGGCGAGTGTTTCTCTGCGGGTGGTTTCCAGCGGCCCATGTCGCAATAGTGCCAGAAATAGGCTTGAGCTGCCTGTTTCTGCTCACTATTTGTCATAATGCAAAAGCTGCGATAGCGGGCTGACAGGGGCATGTGAATGCCGTAATTCGTGAACCAGTCCACGTAATTTTAAGCCCTAACTCACTACTATTCTTAACGTTACGATCGTTTCGAATAATATTTATGCGAAGTTTGAGATCAAAAATACTTCTTTTGGCTATTTGCGTAGTTGTCGGCGCTCAGGCGTTTACTGCGGGTGGGATTCTTTACAACGCTAAAGAGAAATCCCGTGAACAGGCCTACGACAACCTGAAAGTTGGCGTAGCAGCCGTCGATAACTTTATGATCAAGCAAGCGCAGAGCATGCGGCTGTTGCTTTTATCAATACTGGATGACCCCAGGTTTCAAAAAAATATTTCGTCGGATGACTCACCGCAGATAGTTGCCGAGTTGGCGAAGCACACATCGCGTTTAATGTCCGATGTCGTTGTGATTGTCGATACATCGGGAAGTGTGCTGTATTCCGCTACCGATGACTTGTCTGTGGGAACCATGATTTCCGAAGTCCCATTAGTGAGTGGAGTATCTTTTACCTCGGTGATAGATGGCCGAGCTTACGAGATGGTCGCAGACGATATGATGTTTGCAGGCAAGCCCGCGTATTTGGTTGTGGGTGCCTTAATTGGTAATGAGTATGCATTGCAGATTGCCAGTGTAACGGGGCTGCAGACAAGCTTTGCAACCGGCAGTAAAGCAGGGCGCTTGTTTCTTGGTAGCTCACTGGACCCATTAGATCGCAACCTTATGATCGCCAGTATTGAAGAGATGCGTTCCAGTGGAACCGTCTATAACGCACTCAATGAGGTTAATCGTCGTTTCGTTTCTACACGGACACCGTTTGTCTCTAAACAGGGACAGGTGTATCTATTACTGCATCAGTCTCTTGATATTGCTTTGGCACCGTATAAGAGCCTGCAAATGTTTTTGCTCTATCTTGTCGCAATCACCCTGTTGGTGGTCGGTATTATTGTGTGGGTAACTTCAACATTGATGACACGACCTTTGCATAAGCTTTCCGATGCCGTAAAGCGTATTACGATTGGCGACTACACCAAGAAAGTTGCAGTCAATACACGTGACGAAATTGGTGCGCTTGCGCATGTATTTAATGCCATGCAGGATGGTATTGAGCATCGTGAGAGCAGTATTTTGCAGCAATCGCTTACAGACCCAGTAACCGCTTTGCCTAATCGACAACATGCCCTCTCAATATTAAAAGAGCGCATTGGGCGAGGTAATGAGATAGCGGTATTGCTACTGGATTTGGGCCGCTTCCAGCATATCCGTTCAACCCTGGGTCATAAAGTGGCCGATGAAATGTTACGCTTGAGCGCTGCTCGGATTAAGCGCAGCCTCCATGAAGACGCGATGCTAGCCCGTTTAGAAGGCGATGAGTTTCTATTGGTAATGCCAGTTTCTGGTGTCGATGCCGCTATTAATGAGGCCGAAACCATTTTGGCGTTATTGGAATCAGGGCTTAGTATTCGCAAGGCGCGTGTGGGTCTCGAAGTGCATATTGGTATTGGCCTGTATCCGGAACATGGTGATTCGGCAGACGACCTACTGCGCCATGCATCAGTGGCCAAGCATGAGGCAATTCGTTCTCGTTCGCCGATAAAGATCTATCAGCAAGGTAAAGGAGAGGCGCATGCGCGCCGCTTGCAGATTATGAGTGATTTGCGAGTTGCTATTGATGAGCATCAGCTTGAGCTTTACATGCAGCCGAAGGTTTGCATGACGAGTGGCGATGTCGTGGGCGCTGAGGCGCTTGTGCGCTGGAACCACCCTGAGCTCGGTATAATCATGCCGGATGAATTTGTTCCGATGCTTGAAGAGTCAGGCAGTATCTCTCAGCTGACCCATTGGGTTCTCGCCGAAGCACTGCATCATTGCGCGCTCTGGAAACATGATGAGATTGATTTGCCTATATCTGTCAATTTATCAGTACAGGACCTGAAAGATGAGGGTTTGGAAATAGTAATTGATCAGATGCTGCATGACCTTGGTCTTAAATCCAGCAACCTTGTTTTGGAAATTACAGAGCAGGCGCTGACACAGAATCTTGCTTCTGCGGTGGATGTGCTTAATCAGCTGCGTAATCGCGGCATTCGTATTTCTATGGATGACTTTGGTACTGGCTATTCATCTTTGCATCAGCTAAAGCATTTGCCGATCGATGAACTTAAGATTGATCGTGATTTTACTCGTGAGCTTCCTTCCGATGAGGTCGATATTGCGATTGTGCGTGCCACGATTCAGTTAGCCAGAACTATGGGTCTGGATGTGGTCGCAGAAGGTGTTGAAAGCGAAGAGGGCTGGCACTTCCTTGCCGGCGAAGGCTGTAAAGAGGCGCAAGGGTATCTGATAAGCAAACCTATGCCTGCAACGTCTTTTGCCACATGGAAACAGAGTTACGTGAGAGCGCGGAGCACCCCGGCTGATAAACGAACGCCTCTAACACCCAGTTCAGTAACTAAGCTGCCAAACCGATCAGCTTAAGATTAGACGATCTGCTTAGCCCGAATAAAAATAAGTAGCCTAAAAGGCTTTTTGAAACCTATTGCAGTTTAGTAAGCTGCTTAAACGTAGCTGCCCAGAGATTGTTTAAGTCCGTTAATAAACCGCGTGAGCGTACCGGTAAGCAATACGAACTGTGCATCTTGTTTGGCGATCTGGCTTTCATCTGAGGATTCAATTTCAGCAGAGGCTTCGTCACCGACAAACTTCAATTTGCTAACCGCTCCACTCTGATCGAGAACGAAACTCATTAAATCGTCAAACTCAAGTGCAAGTCGCTCAACGCGCATCCCATCAATAACGTGCTTGCGTACACTGGCATCGCTTAGGTCGATATCTTTCCAGTTGACTACGGCACCGCCCATTGCGGGCTCTTGCATGCGGCACTCGCGACCGAGCCTGAAGTTCTCGGGTACGCTGCCCAGAAACATTGTATTGAGCCAGTCACTGACGGGTTTGTTGAAAATTAGTGGTAGAGCTTCGAGTTCGCCAAAAGCGATGCGCAGACAATCCAGAAAGCGCTCTGCCTTGGTCTCGCTGCCGGCTTCGATGCCGAGGAGCCCAAGGGCATGTATATAGAAGCCGTTGACCCGCTCTGATTTAACCAGCGCTTTCGGCAGCAGTTCTTCACGCAACTCTGCTTTGAGACGACGTTTTTGCTTGGCGCTGGGTTTTTCCTGCATTCTGATTTCGTAATCTTTCAGCCTATCGCCTAGGGCTTCGTTGATTGCGGCAGCTGGAAGAACTCGTGTTTGTGTTCGTAAACGCAGCAGGTCAGCACCATTTAGCCGGCGGCACAGGCTGTCGGGCAATTCGGTTGCAGGGGCTTCCCAGCCAGAACTCGTCTCCGAATATGGGCCGCAGGGCTTAAACGCAAGCTTGCTGAGCCGCTCTGAGAGCTCATCTTCGGTTTTTGGCCAGGGGGCTTTGATGCGATAGAAGCGGACATTGCGAAACATGGGTATTGCCTTAATAATTGATCCAAAAGAGGTGCCGCTACTCTGCGGCAGCAGAAGTATGGTTTGTCAGAGGCAGCTTGTCACCATTGACATGTGACGCGATGAGATTTTTGCATCATCGCATATGCTAGGTTACTGACTGTTAAGGCAATCGGTTTATTGGGGGGCATGAGGGATGTTTGATCGCTTGGGGCGCAGTTGGAATCTGGTTAAATTCAGCGTGTCAGTCTTACAGCAGGATAAAGAGCTGCTGGTCTTTCCACTGCTGTCAGCGATTGCCGCAATGGCTGTGCTGGGATCTTTTTTACCGCTAATCCTTGCCGATGTTGCCATTAGGGATGAGGGCAGCGGAGCGCCGATGAACGATCAGGTCGATATGGCGTTGATTTTTATCATTTATGTGATTGAGTATTTCGTGATGTTCTTCTTTAATGCCGCGTTGGTCTCTGCTGCGCTGGAGCGGATTCATGGCGGCAATCCGACGGTGGCTTCCGGACTGAAAGTTGCTTTTGCTAAAATAGGCATTATTTTCTTTTATTCAATAATAGCGGCAACAGTGGGCGTTTTATTGCGCAGTATTGGTGAAAGGGGCGGACTAGTGGGGCGCCTGCTTTCGGGTATCACCGGCATTGTTTGGTCGCTCGCAAGCTTTCTGGTAGTGCCAGTATTGGTCAGTCGCAATGTCGGGCCCATTGATGCGGTTAAGGAAAGCCTAAGCCTTATGCGTCGCACCTGGGGTGAAAACATTATTGCTAATGCTGGTTTGGGCATAGTGTTCTTTCTTGTGTATATCGGCGTAACGATGATGATGTTCGCACTGATGGCGCTGAGCAGTTCGTTAGGCAGTGGCACTGGAATTATTGGCTTGTTGGCCGTATTTGTTGTGCTGTTTGTGGTGATCGCTTTAGTGCAGGCAACTCTGCAGGGTATCTTCTCCGCAGCTTTGTATCACTATGCCATTGATGGTGAGGACGATGCGGGCATTCCAGCCGCCATACTCGGTGGTGCATTTTCACCGAAAAAGCCCTAAAGGCAAGCTGTCTTTGCGCAATCTATCCGGATTACGTTCTCCCGCTTGAGCGCGACTTAGCTGTGTGAGGCTCATTCCACTGCTTATAAGTTATGGTTTTGTCACCGCCAACGGAATAGGTTTGACACTCGTCTGCAGCAGGTCTTAAAGTAGCTCAACCTAGACAGGTGCCTGTGCGGCTTCGGCCAAGCAGGTTAAACGGGAAGTACGGTGAGTGCGTATGCACAAATCCGACGCTGCCCCCGCAACGGTAAGCAGAGCATTCTGTAAGCCCGGAACCGGCCTGAATAGTGCGTTTTTAGTTGTTCGCGGAGGGCGGCATGACAGGCGATATGAGGCTTAAATACCAGCCTTTATCACGGCCGCTCTGGCCGATACCTGCTCAGTAACTTCTCTTCAGTACAACGTTCAGTTGATGAAGAGAAGTCAGATTGTTTCTAGCTAGCAGCAAAAAAATTATGCATCGAATAGCGCGCGCCCTCCAGGCTGCTGCCTTGCTTTGCCTGTGTGTTGCTGCTCACGCCGATGATGTGCTCGAAGCCAATGCGCGTATTGATGAGTTAATTGTTACCGGCATGCGCGCCAAGCGCCTTGCCGAGCTTCCCCGGAGTGCCAATGTGATTACTGCGGAAGATATCGCTTTATCGCCGTCCACCAATATAGTGGATTTAATCGCCCGCGAAGCCAATGTGCAACTGCGTTCTACTGTGGGCAATGACAAGTTCAGCGGCGTTGATATCCGCGGACAGGGCGATACCTACACCAGCAATGTCCTGGTATTGGTGGATGGTATTCGTTTAAATTCCGAGGATCAGGCAGGCCCCGATTATTCTTCTTTGCCTCTTGAGCAGGTTGAGCGCATTGAGGTTATCCGCGGAGCTAACAGTGTGCGTTACGGTAATGGTGCGGTGGGCGGCGTTATTAACATAATTACCCGCAGGGCAGGCGGCGATGCAGCAGGTATCAATGCCAATGCACGGTTGCGCACCGGCAGTTACGGCACCTGGGATGCTGGCGTGGGTGGTTCT